>JAZDMF010000332.1:0-2809 GCA_043801235.1 Bacteroidota bacterium
TTTTTAATATTTTCCCAAAACATGGCTTTTATTTTTTTCGCCAAGTTTGAAGTTTTTTAAATGTGTTTTTTTCATAATTCCCTAATATTATTAACTTTGAACTGTTAATATAATCGTGTGACTTACGCAGGAAGTCTAATAAAAATCGTAACTAAAAATAATGTTCTTGCCAAAAAGTTTGTTATTTATGAATGAAGCAAAATTCATTGTTTGCATATAACTGATAATTTTATAATTTTACGTTATGAATATTTAAACCTATAGAGATTTTATTTGTCTATAGTAAAAATTTATAACGTATGAAAATAAAACTTTTACTTTTCCTGTCAATTTTTCCATTCATTGCATTCCCGCAGAACGACGGGGATAATTTTTTCGGCTCCGACCAGGTACATACTGTCAACATTACTTTTTCACAACCCAATTTCTGGGATTCACTTTTAGCATATTATGCTGTCGATAAATTTATGTCGGGCAATGTGGAAATTGACGGTACAATACTGGATTCTTCTGGAGTACAGTTAAAGGGTAATTCGTCCTTCAACTCATATCCCGGCGTAAAAAAATCGATGAACCTCGATTTTAACGAATATGTTGCGGGCCAGGATTACGACGGGCTGAAAAAGCTGAATCTGAATAACGGCTTCAAGGATCCTACGATGATGCGAGAAAAAATTTTCCTCGAATTCTGCAAGATGATAGGCATGCCTGCACCTCGCTGCACTTATGCAAAAGTATATATTAATGGCAGCTATTGGGGTCTTTATACAGCAGTTGAGCAAGTCAATAAATCGTTCTGTGAAATTAACTTCGGCGACGACCACGGCAACCTTTTTAAAGGCGATCCGCATGGCGACCTTAAATGGAAGGGCTCTCCTGAAAGTAATTATTATACCGAATACGAACTGAAAACCAATGAGGATGTGAACGACTGGTCGGACCTTGTAAACCTTATCGATAATATAAACAATACCCCTTCGGCAAATTTTTACGATTCTCTTGAAAAAGTCCTCGATACCGAACTGTACATGAAGTACTGGGCTGCCGATATTATTTTTGCCAATCTTGATTCTTACACCGGTTCAGGGCATAATTATTACATGTATCACGACACCCTCAGCGATCAGTTCAAATGGATCATGTGGGACTGCAACGAAGCTTTCGGAAATTTCAACCAGGGAATGAGCCTTGATAAAATACACGGACTGAATATGCTGTACATTCCCGCTCCCCAGCAGGACAGGCCCCTGACGTACTTTATGGCGCTTAACAATACATATAAAGATGCTTATATTGACATGATATGCTATTATACCGAAAATTATTTTAACCATGCAGTTCTCGATCCCCTCATCGACAGCCTGGCCGATAAGATCCGTACCGACTATTATGCCGACCCGAACAAGATGTTCACCAATCAGCAATTTGAAGACAATATTGAAATGGCAATATATGTTGCAGGCCTTCCCGGAGGCGGCGACATTGCAGGACTGAAATCGTTCATCACCACCCGGCGCGACAGTTTGCAACTTGAACTTGAGCAATATGGCTGCTTTCTTGATGTACCTGATGTGATCATGCAAAAAACAATGATTACTGTTTTCCCCAATCCCTCATCCGACTTCATTCAAATTAATATTTCAGGCATCATATCAGATTATTCCGATTATCTAGAAATCTGCGATTACACAGGGAAAATAGTATATCGTTTTTCTTTTGCTGAAAAGAACCAGAAAATAAACATTGGCTTGTTTAATTCCGGTTTGTACTTTCTTAAATATGATAATAATTATATAAAATTCCAGGTTATCCGATAATATCCATGTTTCTCCGTTACCTGATATTCCTGCTGTTTTTAACAATTGCTGCTGCCACAGAAGCGCAGATTGTAATTAATGAGGTATGTAGCGCAAACGATTCGGTAATCAAAGATGATGAGGGCGATTATGAGGACTGGATTGAATTGTACAACACAGGCACCAGCGATGTAAACCTTAATAATTATTCCCTCACAAAATATATCGACAGTCCTGAAAAATGGTATTTCCCCGGAATTATTATCAAAGCAAAATCTCATTTTACCGTATTTGCTTCAGGAAAAAACCGCCAGAGCCCTATCGACCACTGGGAAGTGCCTGTTTACCCGGAGATCATCTGGAAATACTTTGTTGGAACTTCTGAACCTGATCCGCAATGGCTGCTGCCTTCATTTAACGATGCCGCCTGGACTGACGGAATGGGTGGCATAGGTTACGGCGATGGCGACGACAGCACAATAGTACCGCCCACAACTTCTCTGTATATGCGCAAAAGTATTTTTATTGCCGATACTTCAAGAATTTCATTGGGTATTTTTTTAGTGGACTATGATGACGGATTTGTTGCTTACCTGAACGGCGTGGAAATTGCCAGGTCCAATGTTGGTGCTTTCGGCGATCATCCCGTTTACGACCAGCCTGCTTATGAAGAACACGAAGCTCAATTATACCAGGGCGGTAATCTTGATGGCTTTTTTGTTTCTGAGAAAATCATAGATGATGCAATTATTCCCGGCATAAACGTGTTTGCGATTCAAACGCATAATATTTCTTCCTCTTCTTCCGACATGTCCTCAATACCTTACTTTATTCTTGGTATCAGCGATACATCAGTTGTTTTTTTCCCGCTACCCAATGAAAGTTTCGCCCTTCATACAAACTTTACGCTTCCAAGCGGGGGATGCAAACTGACATTAAAAGACCCGGACGAAAATATTCTGGATGAAAAAATTATTGAGGAAATTCATATCAATGATTCACGCGGCAGAAGC
>JAZDMF010000333.1:0-10703 GCA_043801235.1 Bacteroidota bacterium
GCTTTTGATTTTACCATTTTCTATTTCAACAGTGCCGCTGAAAATGCGCTTTTTAACTACATCAACAATATTCCCGCTGATCGTAAAATTCTGCTCCTTCATATATATAGCTTGAATTTTTTATTGGTCAAATATACAAAAAACAAAACAGGTACTTCGTTCTTTGAAACACCTTTCGCGCTCGTCTCCCTTACATGGTTCGCGCTCGTCTCCAGACGAGTGCATTTAATATATTCAACTTTTTTCATCTTACGCTTTTCATTTCTATTGTCAAAAGCTCAATATCCAATACGCTTTCCATCTCAGCATAATTTCTTGCAGAACTGAATTTATATTCCTCAGGACTTGAAACTATACCCTTCTTAACGGGATTATTGTGAATATAATCCAGCTTCTGCCAAAGAAATTTATTTGTAAAAATTACTTTAGGCCTGTTGCCATCCTGCCACACCTTGTATCGTTTTATACGCCTCAGATTTTTTCCCACTGCTTCAAGCCGGCTGAGAATGTCATTAGAATATGCGTTATTTTCATTTTGAAGGAATGCAATAATTTTGTTTGCAGTAAACTTTTTTATATCGCGTAATATTTCAGGCAATGTTATTTTGCTGCCGGCCTGAACTATCATGTGAACATGATTTGACATAATACAATATGCGTAAATCATCAAACTTTTATGAAGCTGACAATACTTCATTGAATCAACAACAATCATTTTATATGAGTCATCTTCCAATACATTTATCCAGTCAACAATAGTAAATGTAAGGAAATACCCTTTTTCGTGTTCGGTTATTTTATATTTCTCAGACATGATAATACAAAATAACAAAAATTTTATTTGAATTTAAAAAGAAAATTGGAGGAGCGCTTTATGATTTTACTTCCTGCACTCGTCTGGAGACGAGCGCTTGCTGGGTGTGGAAAACGCGCTCCAGTTGTGTGTTAAATATACAAAGATAAAACAGGTATTTCCTTGAGTGAAACACCTGTTTTTGAAAAAAAATAGAAAATCTTATTCTATGATCAGCTTTTTCCTGGAAATATAATTTCCATCAGATAATTCAATAATATAAACTCCTTTGCTGAAACCGCTTGTGTTCACAATCGTTTGTTTTTCTCCTGTCAGGTTTTCATAGATCAGTTTTCCTGTTACATCTCGTATCGAAAGATTGAACATGTTTTCACCTTTGTTTGTTGTAATAGTAAAATATTCAATTGCAGGATTCGGAGAAACAGAGAATGTTATGGAGTTATTATTGAGATCATTAACAGAATTTATAGTAGTGTTTTCGAAATAAATAAAATTTGCAGTAGTATCGCCCACAATCAGATCAAAATCTCCGTCATTGTCAAGGTCGCCGAAAGTAGGAATTGCAAGAAGTGCTGTTGCTGTGAGGCCAAAAGGGTTCAGTAAAGGCGTTCCCGAAAAATCGGGCGTTGATAAATTGCCGGAATTATTATAATAATACATATTGCCAATGTTGTCGAAGGATCCGGTCAGTATATCATAATCACCATCATTGTCCAAATCGCAAATATCCGGAAATGCCTGGTCTGTTGATCCCACTGAAAATCCGAAAGGATTAGAAACAGGAGCCGTAAACGAAGGATTTGAAGGTGTTCCGGTATTCTCATAATAATTAAATACGCCATAGTATTCTGTGGTAAGCAAATCCAGATCTCCGTCATCGTCCAGATCGGCAAAAGACGGAAACCTGATGTCTGTCGCTGAATTTATTCCAAATGGATTGATTACAGGATTCGAAAATAAAGGAGTGCCTGACGTTCCGGTGTTTTCAAAATAGATCAAGTCTCCGTAATACTCACAGGTAAAAATATCCAGATCACCATCATCATCAATGTCAACAGTAACGGGTTTGTAGATAATTGAATCAAGTCCAAAAGGATTTGTTTGCGGTGCTGCAAATAATGGGGAGGTTGCAGTTCCTGTATTTTCATAATATAAAATGTCACTGATGTATGAAACGGCAATAATATCCAAATCCCCGTCGTTGTCCATATCTGCAAAACAAGGCAGAATGTAATTGCCGGGATTCGTCAATCCATAAGGATTATTCACCGCAGGAGCAAATGTTTGAGCATTAACGGTTCCGATGCAAATAAGAAATGCAGCAGCAGCAAGAATTTTTTTAAACTCTTTTATGCTCAGGAAATTCCTGACCGTTTCAAAAAGATTGTTCAGTTTCCATTGAAGCTGTCGTTGCGGCCGTGCTGACATTGAATGCCAGTCGTTTGTTTCAATCAGTTCGTTTATCTGCCGCGCAGTATTCCGGAACTGGTTGATTTTTCGTGAGTATAGGGTTTTTTTCATAGGCTATAGGGTTTTGTTTATTGGATTTCTTTTTCAGGAATTGACCAGAATGTGCTTCCGGGGATAGATAATCCCATTTTATATTCCGGACGTATTGTGTTCAAAATATTTGGACGTAAAATATCCGGCAGTACGTGCACATCATAAATTTCCTCGACAGATGAATTGTAAATAATTTCTCCTTCAACTTTTCCGGAAGGTATATGAACAATACTGATACCTGTATTCATAAGCTTGTTTGTAATTTCAAGCCTGGAAAATGTAGCGGAACTCTTTCTGAGTTTTGATAAACCTATAAAAAGGTAATCGCCGTAATGTGCCATGCCTCTTACAAAACCATTCAGTTTTGTGATTACTTCATAATTTCTTTTGTCAGTATTTATTTTTACCAACTCTGATGTTGCAGAAAGCAGCATATAAATTTCTCCGTTTATCATTCTCGGTGAATGCGGCATGGGAAGTTTATCAACGATGATTTCATTTTTTTCAATGTCCATCAAAATGCCTCCGTTGGTAACCACATTTCTCCAGCCCTGAAAAGTATTGCTGTTGCTGAAACAGGTTGCATAACGGGGTTTCCCGTCAATCATGATCATCCCGTTAAGGTGACAGCGGTCTTCGGAAACAATTCTGGAAATAAAAGGAGGGGTCCAATATGGAGTGAAATTATACGTGTCATCGAAAGTAGCGATGCAGGAAAATAAAGTATTTACTGCAAAGATCTTATCGTTTCCCCAAAGCAGGTCGTGAAGATCGACATCGCCGGTATGATATGTGAGCCTGGGCACAAAAAAAGCATCATAAGTATTGGGTTTCGAAGGATAATGAAGGCCAAGCTCGGGTGAATTTACGAAAACAATAATTTCATCTTTGCATGCAATGGCCATTTTTCGGGAAGGATGATTATGGTCAACTGCAATTCCCATGGGTTTTAAAAAAGTGCGGGGAAGCTGAATTAACGATTCATTATTTTGTGGTGAAAGAAAAATTACTTTACCTGCTTGGTAGGTGCTTATGACCAGGCTGCAATTAAGTTTCAGAAGAAGTTTTGGAACTTCAGGGGAATATGTGCATTGAAAAGGATCAGGCTGCGTCTGGATATTCATCAGCTAATTTCGAATAAATAGTAAAATTAGTAAATTTCATACAAGTCATTAAAATTATGCCTGAAATGGCAAAATGTTTTGTATAAAGGAATGACAAAATACTTTTACATTTACCATCTTACATCTGATATTTGACATTTTCTGATGATCATTTACTTATTTTTCCGGCTAATTGTCCGCATGCAGCATCTATGTCTTCACCCCGGCTTTTACGGATATTAACAATGATGTTTTTTGTTTCAAGGTAACCTGCAAAACCAAGAACACTAATTTCTCTTGATTTTCTGAAATCTGTTTCTTCTACAGCATTATATTCGATAATATTTATCTTGCATGGAAAATTTTTACAGAATTCTGCCAGTTCCCTTGCATCTGCTAAGGAATCATTGAAACGGTCGAGTATCAGGTATTCAAGGGTGATACGCGTTCCGGTTTTATTATAAAAATATTTTAAAGCTTCAGCAAGTTTTTTCAGTGAGTTTTGTTCATTAACAGGAATGATCTGGCTTCGCTTTTTATCATTGGCGGCATGCAGGGAGAGAGCTAAATTGAATTTCACTTCGTCATCGCCTAATTTTTTTATCATTTTTGTCAAACCCACTGTGGAAACGGTGATGCGTGAAGGGGATAAGTTTAGTCCGTCGGGCGATGTTATTCGGTTAATTGCTTTCAGCAAATTATCATAATTCAGCAAAGGTTCGCCCATGCCCATGAACACAATATTTGTAAGATGATGGCTGTAATGCTCCTGCGCCTGTTTGCCAATGATGGCAACCTGGTCGTACATCTCATCGAAGGTGAGGTTGCGGGTAAGTCCAAGTTTACCTGTAGCGCAAAACTTACATGCAAGTGAACATCCCACCTGCGAGGAAATGCAGGCAGTCATGCGGTTGTCGGAAGGTATCAGTACACCTTCAGCAATATGTCCCTGGCGGAAACGAAAAGCGGTTTTTATTGTCCTGTCTTTGCTGATGCTTGTAATTTCAGGAGATGCAGTTTCAAAAATAAAATGCTCTTTCAGCATTTCCCTTGTGGCAAGAGAAACATTAGTCATTTCATCAATGCTCCGGGCCGATTTTTTCCAAAGCCATTCCCACACCTGCCTGGCGCGAAAAGCTTTTTCATTTTTCGAAATAAAAAAATCTTTCAGTTCTTCCGGCGAAAGAAAACGGATGTCGGTTTTATTTGCCATTGATATTTTTTCCCCGGTATTCGGTGGAAATGCAACCATACAAAGTTTGTATCTTGCCTTTTGATCCATGCTTGGTGCAATTGCATGAAGAAAATAACTGAATGATAAATAAAATGAAAAAGCTTGCTATGGTTGCTTTACTCAATTTTAAAAGGGATTTCATCTGATGTTGGATTTGTTAATGCAAATTTACAAAATAATTAGCGAATTACTTATTCATTATTTTCATGCGAAGTCGCCAGGCCTCAAAGGGAGTAAGTTAATACTTTGCTCCCTGTCAGCAGACAGGTCTGCGGCTTTGCGTGATTTATTTTATTATAAACGGATGTTACGCATACACAATAAATTCATCAAACTAATGGTCAGGCTGAGCCGATTCTCCTGAAACGAAAGTGGAAGGAGGAGCTTATCGAAGCCGGCCATACATAGTCACTCTTCGATACGGACACCTTCTCACCGCCCATTGTCATGTCCGGCTCTTAGTGACCCCCAAATAAATGTGTATAAAAATACGTAACATCAGAGTAAAACAAATTAATAATACTATGTTCATAAATCTTTTTATTTGTCAAAATGCAGGAAGCAGGAATTGGTAAATTTGCGTTAAATAAAATATATTTTGCAAAAATTTTCAGCGGATATTGTTTTTCCAATTACGAAACCACCCGTCAAAAATGGAATAATCGTAATTGATGAAGAAGGAGTGCTAATGGATGATGTGCTCGATCCGGCAACTTTGGATTATTCAGTTTCTGATGTTGAAACATATGAGGGTTTCATTTGTCCTGGGTTTGTGAATGCGCATTGTCACCTTGAATTATCGTGGCTTAAAAACAAAATGCCTGAACATACAGGGCTTGATCAGTTCATCATCAATCTTGAAAATATCCGCAGGGAAGGTGATGACGAAAAACTTGATGCAATTATTGCAGCAGAAAAAGAAATGATAAATGGCGGTATTTTGGCTGCCGGCGATATCTGCAATACAAATATCACCTTTCCCGTGAAGCAAAAAAGCAGCATACATTATCATAATTTTATTGAATCGTTTGCTTCAGCGCCTGAAAAAGCAGAAAAGGCATTCGGAAAAGCGCTGCAATTATATAATAAAATAACATCTCTTGAAAAAAACAACAGTACTTCCATTACGCCTCATGCTCCTTACTCTTTGTCAAAAAAATTATTTCAGCTGATCAAGGGGCATAACGAAAGAACAGGAAATATTATAAGCATTCACCATCAGGAAAGTGAAGAAGAAAACAAATTTTTCCTGACAAAGAATGCCTGCCTGACGGCAAGGCAGGGAAATATTAAGGACATGCATTTTCGTTTTGGCGTGGAACGTTCCGATTTCTCTGATTGCGGAAAGCGGCCGCTGGAAGCGATTTCATCATATATTGCAAAAAACAATTCACTTCAACTGGTTCATAATACAGTTGCCACAGAAGCAGATATTGATTTCGCTTTACGTTATTTCCCACAGGTATTCTGGTGCTTTTGTCCGAATGCAAATTTATACATCGAACAAAAGCTGCCCGATTTTGCATTATTCTTTAATAAAGGTTGTAAAATTACATTAGGTACCGACAGCCTTGCTTCGAACAAGCAACTTTCAATATTGGAAGAGCTGAAAACCATACGCAACAATATGCCGTTCCTTCCCCTGCATGAAATGCTGAGATGGGCCACATACAATGGAGCGGAATTTCTTAAGATCACCAGTAATTATGGTTCATTTGAGAAAGGAAAATCTCCGGGAATTGTTATTCTTGAAAATGTAAACCAGGCAACGCAACATTTAACAAGAGATTCCATTGCCAGAATTCTGTAATGTTTTTTCAAATATTCAGTGTCAGACAGACAACTTCAGGTCAGTCAGATTTTTTTCTAACAATTAATATTTTATCTGAAAAGCTGACATCTGTGTTTTTAATACAGATAAAGAAAATACCCGCAGATAATTCAGATACATCAATTTTGTTGTTTTTCTTATCAGTTACATAGCGTTTAATTTCTTTTCCATGAATATCAGAAAAAGATATTATTGTTCCTTTTTCAGGATTATTAACAGTTATATTTATAATATTATCAGATGGGTTAGGATATATATTCACGCCGGTTATTATTTCTGCTAAATGAATACCTGTGCAATCATCAAAAAGGATGTCAACAGTATCAGAGTTTGCGCAAGAATTTGATGTTACTGTAAGATAAATTGTAACGAGACCGAAACCTGTTCCGGTTGAATCGACATTTATAGATCCTGAAGTTTCTCCGGTAGACCATTCATAATCATCAAAACCGGATCCCGGATCAAGTGTGATGTAATCCCCTGCGCAGAGCATTGTGTCGTTTCCAAGTTCAGGTTGTGGAACCGGGTTTACATTTAGTACGGCATTATCTGATATTGCTGAACAGGTGTTTATGTTTACCGGGCAACGGTATCGGTATGTGTTCATATCTATGGTTGCTGAAGTAATATTTAAAACATTTGTTGTTACGTTGGAATATGGCGGTGTATTGGTAAGATTTGTCCACACGCTGCCCCCGTTGGTGCTCAGCTGCCACTGGTATGAAGGAGAAGTTCCGCTTGCTGAAACATCAAATGAGGCATTGGCACCTGCGCATATAGTGCTGTCGGAAGGATTTGAAACAATTGCAGGCGTTTCATTAACGGTAAGGATTGCAGCATTACTGGGTGTGTCGCCATAAGTGTTTGAAACAATACAACGGTACAGGTATAAATTCATTCCTGTTGTGGCATTTGTAATAGCCATCGTGTCAGTTGTTACATTTGAATATGGTGACACATTGCTCAGGTCGGACCAGATACTGCCGCCATTAGTGCTTAACTGCCACTGATATGTCAGAGAACTTCCTGATGCGGTAACACTGAAGTTTGTGTTCCCGCCTGAACATAGGGTGCTGGCCGAAGGATGTGTGACAATTGCGGGAGCCAGGATGTTTTCGGCATATACTTTAACGCATACATCATAAACGTATGATGTCCCCTGACCAAGCGCTGTCCATGAACTCCCGCTGCCGCTCGACCAGCATTTTCCGGTTTCAACAACTGCTGCCGAACTGTATCCGCCAACGGCATATTCAAGAGGAACAGGATAATTATAACCGGGAGTATTATAATAAACCTTGATATAAAAATCATTCCCGCTGCTGATGCTAATGGGAAAAAGATCAAAAGAATAATAACCCGGAAGAGTACACGTCTGACTGCTCACTGATCCGAGCAATCCCGACAGTATGCCTCCGATGAAATTATCATATATTTCGGCGCCAATCACTGCATTTGAAGCTTCAGCGTAAGTTCCTATTTTTTTGATCATCTGATCGGAAGTGGCAGTAAACTTAACAAGTCCGTAAGCAATATTGCTGCCGTAGCCGAATGTACCTATGTCGCCGAAATCATCATAATAATAAATTTCTGACTGAGCATCATAGTCTGTTCTTAAAGGGAAAAAGCCAACAGAAGTATTCACTTTAGTGTCATTATATGAGATATAAAAAAACCCGCTTTCGCCCCATGAAATTCCCCAGCTGTTTTTTATTATCCATGCACCGGTGCCGCCTGCAGTAACTTTGTTGTCGTCCCATCCTGCCAGTGTAATGCCATGATTGGTGCCCGATGAACCGCTGTAATAATAAGTTTTGTCAGAAGAATTGTAATAGGTGTCGCTGTAATACATGTTTGAGTAAATAGCGCCGTAATCAAGAATAGCCTGTTTGATAGATGCCATATCGTTGGGAAGGAAGCGGGCATCGGTAACATAAGCAACAGGAGTAAGCCCGCCGGTACAGCTTCCGTCAACGGCCGAGTAGGGGTCATCGCTTTCGGAAACAGGTCCTGACCGTCTCGAAAGATATGCCGTTGACATATCAATATTGCCTCCGTCGCACGATGCATAATCAAAATTATGGCATTCCTTCAGGTTGTTTTCCGAAAGATCGAAGGTGCCGTAGCCGGTAATAAACCATCGCGATTCCATGGAGGCGCAGGTGGCAAAGGTCCAGCAGCTTCCGCAGCTTCCCTGGTTTTTAACAGGTGTTAGCAGCGAAGTGCCGCCAGAACCTGCAGTGCGCAGGTCGTATACAGGATCGAAATCAGGGTTGATTTTATTGACAGGTTGACTACTGAAGAAATAATTATGCGGCGATGGCAATTCTCCCAGTGCAAAGCCTTCTGAAGTAATTGCAGGAACTTTTACTGCTGTATTTATATAATCAGTAAATTCGGGATTTACCGGGGCTAACGATATCTGCTGGCCTGATGCTTTTACAATGAAAGCGCAGAGTGCAAGGAGTAAAAATATTTTTTTCATACAGGGATTTTTTTAAATAATGTGATAAATGTAGTAAAAAAGTTGGCTTTTTGCAAAAAAAAATAATAGAACATAAAAAACATAGGGCTTTCAACGGTTTACAAAATGAAACGGATTTCTGAAAACTTACAGAAATCCGTTTTAGTCAAATGAGATAAGTCTGATTTTTTACCAGTCGTCGCTCACCTTCACCGCTTCAAGCATTCCTTTTTTCAGGCTTTTGATAAAATCCAGCATGTTCTCATCAACCTGGGTAAGGTAATAATCCCATGCAGGAATATATGATTTGTCGGTTTTATCGAGCCAGCGTTCCAGTACGAAATAAGAAACGCCTTTGAGGTTGAAGTCGGTAATTTTATAACGGTATTTGTTTTCTTTCATTTCAATGGTGAAAGTATAAGAAACAACCCCGGCTTCAGTTATTGTTCCTTCCTTATCGGGCTGGTTATAAACTTTGAAACGGTATATCCCCTCAATTTTCCCGTTCACCTGGTCGCGGATAGTTGTAACGCTTTGGGGATTCTTGAAATATGAATTGCACCAGTGAATGGCGCGGTAATATAAAGTGTCCTGAATTCCCTTTTGCTCCACCTTTTCGGTATAAGTGATTTTTTTAGTAACAGTATCAATGGGAATTTTGGGAACAGTGATGGTAGTTCCCTGTGAAAAAGCTGTAAATGAAAAGCTTACAATCAGCAGGCATGCAATCAGGATTTTTTTCATAACATTCTGGTTTTAAGATTAAAATACTAACGGTAATTTGAAAACAATATTACAGTTTTTTGAAATATCTTTTCAATCTTCAGCAAAATTTTTGCCAAGACTTGAGACAGATTAATTAATTTTTGAAATTAATCTATTCAATCCCGGCTATTATATATATATTTGCCATAAATAAAACAAAAACTATGAAAAAATTATTATTGACATTTGTAATTGCACTTATGGGTGTATGTGTATTTGCACAACAGGATACTACAAAAAAGAATAACCAGCCAAAACAAATTCAACCCGATATGCAGAAAGATACTGTTGTATTGTTTCTTGGGCATTTTGGCGGCCCGATGAAAGCTGTAGACTTACAAAAAGGTGACTCTCTCTGGGTGAATAAAGGCGGCCTTCAAATTGTCCAGTTCAGCCTGGTTTATAGACAAGATACTGCTTTTAAGAAATTGGATGCGATGAATTATAAACTTACTCCTGAAATGAAAACAGCTTTGAAAAATCTGAAAGAAGGTCAGAATTTCCAGTTTGTTAATATCAGGATACAGGCAAAAGATGGCGTTACCAGAAAACCCACTTATGACAGCATTGATATGTTTATTGAAAAGACTCAGTAATTTAAGGTAATCTCTGAAAACATAAAAATAAAATCCTAAGCACTAATTTCTAAATACTAAACAATATCAAAATTCTAATTATTTAAACTCCAAACGTAGAATTAACAATAATTTTGAACATTTGGATTTTGTTCTTTGAATATATTTAGAATTTAGAAATTGGGATTTCGATATTGAAAAAGGAAGTTTTTAGAAGTTTCCTGAAACTAAAATATTAATATGGACAGCCCAAAGAGCTGTCTTTTTTATGTCCTTCAGATAAGCTTCTTTGGCCTGGTGGCAATAAAATCTTTCAGGTAATAAGGTTCAAAACAGGCAGTATTTTCAAACTGTTTGAACTGGTATTTATGGAAAGCCGGGATTAACATTCCATTTGCGGAATTTAAAAAATCA
>JAZDMF010000367.1:0-3745 GCA_043801235.1 Bacteroidota bacterium
CCAAAGTTTCTGAAACCGGAACTTACAGTGCAGAGGCTTTTTCTGTCAATGTTGCAGGCTTATCAGAAGCCACCACTTATTATTTTAAAGCTTTTGCACTTAATGATAGTGATACAGCTTTTACTACACAGGAATCATTTACTACTGTGAAACCAGAACCCAGCAACCAGCCCACGGCAATGCTTGCAATGGCAGGCGGCACAGCACAAATTAATTTAAGCTGGACAGATGCCGAAAACGGCAGCCAGGCTCCTGATAATTACTTGATTTTGGCTAATACAACTAATTCATTTTCGAATCCGGTTGATGAAACTGATCCAGCAGAAGATACTGATATGAGTGATGATGAAGGTAGTTTTAAAGTGGCTCATGGAACGCAAATACTGGCAATTACAGGACTTATACCGGACACACAGTATTATTTCAAAATGTGGCCTTATACCAATTCTGGAACCAATATTAATTTTAAGACTGATGGAAGTATACAAACCGCAACAACCACTACCAATGCAACGGCTACCGCTTGTGCAACTGACCTGATTATTTCAGAATATCTTGAGGGCAGCAGCTACAATAAGTATATTGAAATTTATAATGGAACCAGTTCAGCAATTAATTTATCTGACTATAAACTTCAATTGTATTCAAACGGATCGGTTACTCCAAGTCCTGACAATACATTGTCTGGAACTCTTGATGCTGGGACATCAATTGTTTATATGAGAAGCAATGCCACAATTTATGAAGGCGCTGCCACAGTACTAACAGCCATTGATTTTAACGGAGATGACGCAGTTGCATTATATAAAATTACCAAGGCAGGTTTCGTTGATATTATTGGCAGGATCGGCGAGGATCCAGGAGCAGAGTGGACAAGCGGCCTGCATTCAACACTTGATAAAACACTTGTACGTAAAGCTTCAGTGAATAATGGGATTACAATCAGTCCCGGAAGTGGATTTCCTACTCTTGAAACAGAATGGGATTTGTTTGACACTGATGATGTTTCACATTTAGGATCACATACCATGAGTTGCGGATCAAGTATTACTTTAACTACTTCTACCAGTTCACTTACAGGATTTGCATACATTGAAGGGTTCGGTCCATCCTCTTCTCAAAATTATACAATTAGCGGAACAGATCTTATCGGTTCAGGTGATATTACTGTTACCGGTTCAACCAATTATGAAGTGTCTGATGATGACAGTGATTTTAGCAGTTCAATTACTTTTCCATATGCAAGTGGTGTTATTACTGATCAACCTAAGTCCGTTTATATTCGCTTAAAAACTAGCTTGTCTTCAGGAAACTACAATAATGAGACAATCACTCATACAGGAGGTAGCGCACCAGCAGCAAATGTAACAGTGAGTGGTGGAGTATACAAAATAGAACCTACTAATCAACCTACAGGATTGTCAGCTACTGTAAGCAGTTCATCACAAATAAACCTAAGTTGGACAGATGCAGCTACAGGAAGCCAGTCGCCGGATTATTACCTGATTAAAGCAAAGACAACTGCATTTGTAGATCCTGACGACAATCCGGTTGATGGGACCGATCCGGATGCAGATAATAACATGGGTGATGGTTCAGGAATATTCAAAGTTGCCCATGGTGTTCAATCGCTCAATGTTTTGGGCTTAAGCGCAAGTACGCATTATTATTTTAAAATGTGGCCTTATACCAACAGCGGAGCGAATATTAATTTTAAAACGGATGGAACCGCTCCAACTTGTGATGCGACTACAAATGCAGCTTCATCAATTTGCGCTACCGATTTAATTATTTCTGAATACTATGAAGGTGCCAGCAACGATAAATATGTGGAAATATTCAATAATACCGGAAGTTCAGTTGATTTGTCAAATTATAAAATTTCAATTTATTTTAATGGAAGCACAACAGCCAGTAATATTGCTTTATCTGGCACTTTAGATGATGGTTCTGTGTTTATTATAGCACATTCCGATGCAGATGGCGCCATTCAAAGTGCTGCAGACCAAACATCAGGAAGTATTGCTTTTAATGGAGATGATGCCATTGCTTTAAGAAACCTGGATAATGATTTGATTGATGTTATTGGTCAAATTGGAAACGATCCTGGCACCGAGTGGGGCAGCGGTCTGACATCGACTGCAGACAATACATTAGTACGCATAAGTACGATTACTTCTGGTGACACGAATGGTGCAGATTCTTTTGATCCGTCAACCGAGTGGAACGGATATTCTAACACTACAACATATATGGGATCGCATACAATGACTTGCTCTATAAAAGAAGAACCCAGCAATCAGCCAACATCATTTTCGCAGGGAATAGTTACATCTACAGCAATTCCTTTGACATGGTCTGCTGCAGCAGATGGCGATCAGGCCCCTGATGGTTATCTTATCAAATTAAATGTGGGAACAATTGAAGACCCTGTTGATGGAGTTGATCCAGCTAATTTAACTGAAGCAACATCTGGTGCCGCCAACAAAAAAGTGACACCGGGATCTGCCACCTCAACAACTTCTTTTACAGGAATGACAGCTGGCACCATGTATAATTACAAAATATATTCTTATACTAATTCTAGCGCAAACATTGATTTTAATTTAAGTTCACCGCCATCAATCTACTATGCTACTTTACCTGAAAATATTACCAGCCCTTTCATCTCTGTTACAGGTAGCACAACAGCCAGTATCAGCTGGACAAAACCAGGCAGTTATAGCGACGAAAACCACAGCACGTTGGTTTTCATGAAAGAATCCAGTTCAATTACCGAAGGAACACCAACCGATGCACCTTCAGGTTATACAGCCAGTTCAATTTTTGAAGCCGGTACTACATATGAAAACGATGGTTCAGCTTTCTGTATATACAACAATGATGGGAATAATGTTTCTGTTTCAGGGCTTGATGCCAATACCACCTACCATGTTTTAATTTACACCGTGGTGGATGCCGGCAATCACAATTCAACAAATTCATATTCCTCCGGTGTAACAACCAGTGGAACTACTGCAAAGGCAGAACCATCGAACCATCCGACAGATTTTGCTTCAGAAATTGCAACCAGCAGCGCCATTGAACTTACATGGACAGATGCCATTGGAAGCCAGTTGCCTGACGCGTATCTCATAAAGTTAAGCAAAGGCGGATTTGATGAAATCTTCAGTCCGGTTGACGGAACCGCAGAAGCAGACGGTGATTCAACACATAATATCAATTATGGAGAAGAAACTTATACTTTCACAGGATTAAATGACAGCACCATCTATTTTTTCAAGATTTATCCTTATACCAATTCCGGCACTAATATTAATTATAAAACAGACGGGACTCCCGAAGAAATAAAAGACACGACAAATCAATCTTCAGGCGCATGCCCGACCGAATTATTAATTTCAGAATATGTTGAGGGATCAAGTAATAATAAATATATTGAAATTTATAACGGAACAGGTTCATCAATTGATTTATCTGATTATAAATTGCAACTATTCAACAATGGAGGCACATCACCAAATCAAAATATTACTCTTTCCGGCACATTAAATGATGGAGAAGTGGTTGTTTATAAAAATTCATTAGCTGTGATTTATGGCGGAAGCACTACCGATAATGCTGCATGTTCATTTAACGGAGATGATGCAATTGCGCTGTACAAGATTTCCAGTGATTCATATGTTGATATTTTTGGAAGAATAGGTGAAGATCCGGGAAGTGCATGGACTGATGGAAGTCATAC
>JAZDMF010000389.1:0-3093 GCA_043801235.1 Bacteroidota bacterium
ACAGGAATATTTTTAATATTCCTTTTGGGTAATGCTTTCACTCAAACAGTAATTACAGCCTCAACATCAACTCAAAGCAATGCTACAGCGGAACAGAAAACCGCAAGCGCTATTGAAGAGATGACTAAAATTGCAGCACTTACTTCTGAACAGATTGAAAAAGTTACTCCGTTTGTAACAGAATTTTTTAAACAGAAAGAAATCGATCAGGCCGATAATAAAGGCAATGCTGAGTTGCTGAAAGTGGCAGCCACGAAAAGAAGAGAAATTTTAATCAATAATTTAAATACTGTTCTTTCTGCTGAACAAATGGAATTATTAAAACAACACTGGGAAAAACTGACGTCAAAAGGTGTTGGCACTGAAACACAGACCAAAGAATGAAATATCCTGAAATTACACTATAAAAAGGGAGACAGTGAACTCCCTTTTTTTATTTACCCAGAAGTTTTTTTATCTCATTCAGCTTCATAAGAGCTTCCACAGGAGTTAGTGTATCAATGTTGGTATTCAATATGTCTTCTTTTATCTGGTCGAGCAGTGGGTCGGCAAGCTGAATAAAACTGAGCTGGAAATCGCGGAGTTGCTGATTTCTTTTTGAAATTTCTTTTGCTTTTTTTGTAAGTTCTTCGCTGCTATGCGATTTTTCAAGCTGGACCAGGATTTCGTTGGCTGTGTCAATTACTTTTGATGGCATTCCTGCCATTTTTGCCACATGAATTCCGAAACTGTGTTCGCTCCCCCCCGGAACAAGTTTTCTTAGAAAAATCACCTTATTATTTATTTCTTTTACTGAAATGTGATGATTTCTGATACGGGGCATGGATACCGCCATTTCGTTCAGTTCATGATAATGGGTTGCAAACAGAGTCTTGGCGCGGAATAAGGGATGATCGTGAAGAAATTGTGAAATAGCCCATGCTATCGATATTCCGTCATATGTGCTGGTGCCTCTGCCTATCTCATCAAGAAGAATAAGGCTGCGGTCGGAAATGTTGTTCAGAATGCTTGCGGTTTCATTCATTTCCACCATGAATGTTGATTCGCCCGAAGAAATATTATCGGATGCGCCTACGCGTGTAAAAATTTTATCAACCAACCCGATGTTTGCTTTTTCGGCAGAAACAAAACTTCCCATCTGTGCCATAAGGACAATGAGGGCGGTTTGCCTCAGAAGTGCAGATTTTCCTGACATGTTGGGTCCGGTAATGATCATTATCTGCTGCGTTTCATTGTCAATGAAAACATCATTAGATACATATTCTTCACCTGAAGGAAGCTGCTGTTCAATTACCGGATGCCTCCCTTTTTTAATATCAATAGTAAACGATTCGTTGACTTCGGGCTTATGATAATTGAATGTGTTTGCGCAATGGGCAAAAGAAAGAAGGCAGTCGAGACGTGCAATTAACGCAGCATTCAGCTGAACCGGCTGTATGTATTCGTTTAATGTAATTACCAATTCATTAAAAAGCCGTGTTTCAATTTCAAGTATTTTTTCTTCGGCGCCCAGAATTTTTTCCTCATAAACCTTCAATTCTTCGGTAATGTATCGCTCTGCATTCACAAGCGTTTGCTTGCGCTGCCATTCCGGCGGAACTTTGTCTTTATGCGTGTTGGTAACTTCAATATAATAGCCGAAAACATTGTTAAATGCTACTTTCAATGAAGAAATTCCTGTTCTTTCAATTTCACGCTGCTGTATTTTCAGAAGAAAATCTTTTCCTGAAAAAGACATTTCTTTTAATTCGTCAAGCTCAGCTGAAACGCCTGTGTTTATTACGTTTCCCTTATTAAGTAATGTGGGGGGATCGGGATGAAGTTCTCTGCTTATTTTTTCTGTCATCAGCAAGCATGGGTTCAGCTGGTCGGCAATTTTTCGGAGCGATTCATCCTTGGATTTATCGCAGGCTTCTTTTATCGGAACAATGGAGTCAAGAGCTTTTTTCAGCTGCATCACTTCGCGGGGCGATATTTTTCCTACGGCCACTTTTGAAATTAGACGTTCAAGATCACCAATGAATTTAATGTTCTGCTGAAGGGTTTCGCAAATATTTTTATGTTTTAGGAGATATTCAACAATGTTCAGCCTGTCATCAATGGGTTTTTTATCTTTCAGCGGAAGTATCATCCAGCGCTTCATCATCCTCGAACCCATGGGCGACAGCGTATGATCAATAATATCTATTAATGTTTTTGCATTTTCATTGCTGGTGCTGAGCAGTTCAAGGTTTCGTATGGTAAACCGGTCGAGCCATACATAATGATCTTCCTCTATGCGCTGCAAACCTGAAATATGCGCAATTTTATCGTGCTGGGTTTCGAAAAGATAGTGCAGCGATGCGCCGGCAGCAATAATGCCGTGGTCAAGCAGATCAACACCGAAGCCTTTCAGAGATGTTGTTCCGAAATGCTTTAAAAGCAGATCGTATGTGAAATCCTTAGTGAAAACCCAGTCCTCAAAAGTGCTCAGATAAAACTTGTCGCCGAATTGT
The DNA here is from genome assembly GCA_043801235.1 of Bacteroidota bacterium. Lineage (GTDB taxonomy): Bacteria > Bacteroidota > Bacteroidia > Bacteroidales > CG2-30-32-10 > DAOQAK01. The sequence continues at coordinate 2,496 of JAZDMF010000389.1, forward strand.
TCAATGAATAGTTTTTGCTTGTTTTTCTGGACTATAACTTCATTCGGCCTGAAACTCTGAAGAAGTTTGTCGATGTAGTCGTTGTTGCCCTGAGCCAGCAGAAATTCACCTGTAGAGATATCCAGAAAGGAAACTCCTGAAATTTTATTTTCAAGATGCACGCTGGCAAGGAAATTATTTGATTTATGGTCAAGAACCTTATCATTCAGAGCTACTCCGGGTGTTACAAGTTCGGTGACTCCGCGCTTCACAATTTTTTTTGTCAGTTTGGGATCTTCAAGCTGGTCGCAAATAGCAACACGATGTCCGGATTTTACCAGTTTTGGTAAATAGGTGTCGAGCGCATGATGCGGAAATCCGGCGAGTTCAATGTATGTGCCAGCGCCGTTAGCCCTGCGGGTAAGAACAATACCAAGAATACCCGATGTTTTTATTGCATCTTCACCAAAGGTTTCGTAAAAATCGCCCACCCTGAAAAGCAGTATTGCATCGGGATAGCGCGCTTTGATACTGAAATACTGCTTCATCAGCGGTGTTTCAACAATGCTGTCTTCTTTGCTTTTTGTCAAACCTTCATAAATTTTCACAAATATACATA
>JAZDMF010000011.1:0-2902 GCA_043801235.1 Bacteroidota bacterium
GTATGAACCATTTTGGAGAAATATCTTTTAACCTATTTGAAGGAAAAATAACGCCGCAGTTACGAGCCGGAGTTGTATTGAATAATGGATTAAAAAAAGATAACTATAATATTATTGACACGGCAAAACATGACCGAAACGGAAATATTACTGAAATTTATTTTGTAAAAAATTCCGGTGTCACTTTTCGGTATTCTGACCCCTTCGTTTTCGGTATGCTGACCCCTCAAGTCTAATTTAAAATACTCATATTATTTTTCTCTGGCGATAACTTTTCCCCTGGATAATTATTTTATTGCATTTGTGAAACAATCTGTCAAGCAGCGCCGAGCTAATAACCGGTTCGGAGAAAAGTTCATACCATTTGTCAATCGGCCTGTTGCTCGTTATTATTGTCGAAGCTTCTTCATATCGTTCGGATATAATTTCATTTATTATGTTAAGCATATTATTAGTAAAAGAGGTCATGCCCCAGTCATCAATAATCAACAGTTCCGGCTTTATAAACTGATTTAATTTTTTTCTGTAAGTGCCATCAGCATGCCCGCTGCAGATGTATTCAAGCATTTTTGCCGTCCTGGTGAATATAACTTCATTTTCTTTTTTACAGGCCTCGAAACCTATTGCTTTAGCCAGAAATGTTTTTCCAACGCCGGTTGGACCGACAAAAATAATATTTTCCTTCTTCATCAGAAATTCACAGGTCATTAAATCCATGATCTCCCGCCGGTTTATTTTCGGATTAAAATGAAAATCAAAATCAAGAATGCTTACATGTTTTCCTAAATTTGATTTTTTTATCAGCAATTCTTTTTTCCGTTCTTTTCGCCTTTCAATTTCATCCTGTGTCAGACTGAGTAAAAAATCAATATAGCTCATTTGGGTTTGAATCGCTTCGCTGTTTTTCATTTCAATATTTTCAAAAAAAGAAGTGAGACGCAATGTTTTTAAATTTGTTTTAATTTGCGCCATGCTCTGCATAAGTTGCCTCCTGAATTTTTAATAATTCTTTAATATCTCTCGCATACTCCGAACATAATCTTCCGGCTGCGGGCTGCAGGGATGTTTCCGTGTTGTTTTCTATACCGGACTCAAGAATATTTTTCACGCTTTCATACGTGTAGTTGTTAAAATAGAGTGACCTTTTACAGGCGGATTCAAGCCGTTCCGCGGAGTATTTTGTTTTTAGACGGATAATATGCTGAGCGCCTCTCAGGTTTCTGATCGGCGTTCCATTAATCAGAGTATCAACCATTCTAAAAATATTTTCTCCAGTCGTCCGCGCCTCTTCAAGACAATAATCAGCGTTCATACGCATATAGCTGTTTTTGTCACAGAGATAATGTTCAAGTTTAGTGCTTCTTTTTCCTATTTTTACCGGAGTATGAACAGAAATCAGCTTATTTTCCGAGAAAATTGCCACCTGCGAACTTGTTTTTCTTGCCAGAACTCGTTTACCTATATGTTCGCTGGGCACGCTGTAATGCGCTTTATCAAATTGAATATGGCTTTCAGGTGAGACTTTTAAATCTTTCCATACCGGTATTTCAAACCTGTCATGAGGAAGAACTGTAAGCGCCTTTTTTTCGAATTGTTCAAAGAGTTCTTCCGGCATCCGGCGGGTGGTTCCATGAATTCTTTTCCGGGCTTTATGTATGTTCCAGTCGAGAAGCTGTATATTACCGTCGGTAAAATCTTTGAAAGTTCTCAACGGAAAAAAATTTCTTTTCGCGTATTTAACGCCTGATTCTACCTTGCCCTTATGCTCAGGCGTATATGGAATACAGGGATCAATTTGAAAATTGTAATGCTCGGCAAGAGCGGCATAACTCCGATTAAGAACAGGGTCTAAAAAAGATGCTTTTATTACCGCGCTCTTCAGATTATCAGGTATGATGATTTTCGGCACCCCGCCGAAAAACTCAAAAGCGTGAATATGACAATTACACCAGGTTTCAATATCCTGTGATTTTACAATTTCATAATAGGCATCTCTTGAGAAACAGAGAACCATTACGAATATGTACGCTTGAACTTCCCGGCCGCTTTCAGTATCAAATATTTTTCCAAGATACCCAAAATCGACCTGCGCGTATTCTCCGGCTTTTGTTTCAATTCTAAAAATCGGCTTTTCCGAGAATGTCCTGTTCTTATTAATAAAGCGCAGCAGGGAAGAATAGCTGCCTTTGAATCCTTTCTCCTGAAGAACTTCGATCAGCCTGATATAATTATCACATCCCGAAGAAAGCTCTTCTACGGTTTTGTGATTTTCAACAAGCCATCCGAAATTTTCAGAATAACGCTCATTATCCCGAATTTTTTGAAACTCAGTCATTATCTCAGCTATCGAAAGCTGTTCTTTTGAATGTACTTCGCGAATTGTTTGCAGAATATTCCGATACTTTTTAACGGTATTTTTTGATATTCTTCGCAACCGGGCTGTTTTTTTAATACTTTTCCCGGAAAGCAAATCATTTATAATGTCTTGAACTGAATACATACTTAACTCCCTTTGGCTCATAAATTACCTCTGTTTTAGATGTAATTTACTCCATTTTTAGGGGGTCAGCATACCGATTATCAGGGGGTCACGATTGCGATTACGAGGGGGTCAATATTGTGAAAATTGACAATAAGTATTGACATTATCTTTTCTTTTTGGAGTGGCTGTAAGGCCGAGCTGAACAGCAGGAGAAAAATATTCAAGTATTGAGCGCCAGTTTGACTCATCATTCGCTCCGCCCCTGTGACACTCATCAATAACAATGAAGTCAAAATAATCCCGTTGGTACTCTCCAAAATAACTTCCGCCTGAACCTGACGAACCATCGGCTGAGCCTGATGAAGCCATAAAGGTCTGAAAAATCGTGAAGAAGATGCTGCCGTTTACAGGGACTCTGCC
>JAZDMF010000018.1:0-2048 GCA_043801235.1 Bacteroidota bacterium
ACAGGAAATACCATATGATATAATAGTAGTGTTTTGTTATGCCTTTTAAATATATGTTCACTCATGCTATAAAATTACTATTTTTATAGCTAACAAATCTTTACCCCGAGGCAGAGCCTCGAGGAATTCTTTTGATTAAAACCGAACCGGAAAGCAGAAGAAAATGGATGCTGAATCTTTTTTCTTTCGAAGCAAGCAAACATTCCCGTAACGAAAATTTTCAGTTCTGGATTCAGGAAAATCATCCTGTTGAAATTTTCAGCCAGAAATTTATTGTTGAAAAAGTCAACTATATTCACAACAATCCTGTAAGAGCAGGAATTGTAGAAAATCCTGAGGATTACCTGTATTCAAGTGCAAGGAATTACGCTGATATGAAAGGTTTGCTGGATGTGGTTGTTTTGACACTATATTATGCAAAATGATTTTATTTAAAGATAGTTGCAAACTATCATTTATCTCGTGCGAAGTTGCAAACTTCGCACAACATTGAAATGAAGTATGAATATCAATTCAAAATATTATTGGGCGGTGCGAAGTCTGCGACTTCGCATAAAATAACCCGCAGATTGCATCTGCAAAAAATTGCGATGCATATTTTACAACCAGAACACAAATGAAACATGTTTTTGCATTAATCGATTGCAACAGTTTTTACGCTTCCTGCGAAAAGGTATTTGACCCTTCGCTCGTAAACAGGCCGGTGGTGGTGCTTTCGAACAACGATGGCTGTGTTATTGCACGTTCAAAAGAAGCAAAACTTGCAGGAATAAAAATGGGCGCTCCTGCTTTCCAGATGATCGATCTTATTGAAAAAAATAATGTAGCTGTTTTTTCATCAAACTTTGCTTTGTATGGCGATATGTCGGAACGGGTGATGAAAGTACTGGCAAAATTTGCTCCCGATATTGAAATTTACAGTATAGATGAAGCGTTTCTTGACCTTACAGGAATGATGATAAAAGATTATGAAGCCTACGGACATAAGATTCGAAGCACTGTTCAGCAATGGACAGGCATACCTGTTTCGATAGGCATCAGCACAACAAAAACCCTGGCAAAAGTTGCTAATCATCTTGCAAAAAAACACGATGCTTTTCACGGAGTGATGGACCTTGCGAATCCCGACAATTTTGAAAAAGCGCTGAAACTTACACCAGTCGCTGACATCTGGGGTGTTGGCCGTCAGTACTCAAAATTCCTGAAAGAACAAAATATCCATAAAGCTTCCGACCTGGTGAAAATGAACGATAGCTGGATTCGCAAACATTTGCATGTAACAGGACTCAGAACGGTAGAAGAATTGCGTGGAAAATCATGCATTACAATGGAAACCATTCCTCCCGATAAAAAAGGCATAACACATGCACGTTCGTTCGGCACTGCAGTTACAGATTATACTGTTCTCGAAGAAGCTGTTTCTACGTTTATTTCGCGTTGTGCTGCAAAACTACGCAAACAAAAATCATATGTTAGTGTTATAACTGTGTTTGTTATGACCAACCGTTTTTCTGACGATCCGAAATATGTAAACTTTAAAACACTTCACATCACAATCCCCACCAACAATACTCCCGAACTTATCGGGCATGCGGTAAAACTTTTAAAACTTCTTTTTAAAAAAGGATACAAATACAAAAAGGCAGGAGTCATGCTCACCGACCTTATTCCCGAAACCCATGAACAGATGAGTTTCTGGGATAATGTTGACAGGAACAAGCAGAAAAAAATTATGCCCGTGCTTGACCGCATCACAGCTACGATGGGCAAGGATGTTGTGAAATACGCCATTCAGGGAACACGCCGGCGCTGGAAACTGAGGCAGGAAAAGTTGTCGCCGGCTTACACTACCCAATGGGATGAACTGCTTAAAATCAATATAAAATAGTTTTGTATTTTTGAATAAATTGTTACAATTCACCGCCTCCTATTGATAACTAATTTTTTCAACAATGTAAAAATAGAAAAATCCGAAAGAACTTTGCAAAAAACAATTTTGTGTTATGCAAATTCCGGAGGGATACCTGTTAATTTCAAGAGTTGAGTAC
>JAZDMF010000021.1:0-9468 GCA_043801235.1 Bacteroidota bacterium
CGGGCAGGTTACAAGGGTCACCAATACTTTTCTCGGGCAAATGCAGACAGCTTCCACATGTCCTGCCTGTGGTGGCGAAGGACAAACTATTACCGATAAATGTAACTCTTGCTTTGGCAACGGCATTGTTAAAGGCGAAGAAGTAATTTCACTGAATATCCCAGCAGGTGTGGCCGAAGGAATGCAACTCTCCGTAAGCGGCAAAGGAAATGCTGCTGCCCGTGGCGGTATTGCCGGCGACCTTATTGTTGTTATTGAGGAAGCCGAACATCCGCAGTTAATGCGTGATGGTGATAATATTTTATATGAACATTATGTTACCTTCCCCGAAGCTGCCATGGGAACGAGTATTGAAGTTCCCACCATTGAAGGAAAAGTCCGCGTTAAAATTGAAGCAGGAACACAGGCGGGAAAAGTGCTGCGCTTAAAAGGAAAGGGTTTGCCGAGTCTTAATTCCTATTCACGCGGCGATCTTCTCATTAATATCAATGTATGGACCCCGCAAAACCTGAGCAAGGAGGAAAAAGCGATACTTGAAAAACTTCAGAATTCACCAAACTTCAAGCCACATCCCGGACACAAGGACAAGAACTTTTTTGAAAGAATGCGGGAAATGTTCAAGTGATGAATCCAAAGAACCAAATCCCAAGCCCAAAATCCCAAGAAGACAAAGGCCATACAGATTAAAAATAACATTTATGTATCTATATATATAATTGAATCTTCACCTTTTTTACAAAAGAATCAGAATAAACGAAATGTTATTTAGTATTTTGTTTGCTACTTTTGTGTATTGAACTTATTGAACCTTGAACTTGGGATTTGGGACTTGAAATTTTGAATTTGGAATTTAAAATCATTTTTTACCTAAACTTCGTTAGATGGATCTTTTCAATGCGGTAGATGTCGTTAAGCGGTTTGCACATCATACGGCACTCAACAAAGTAAGCATTTCCGTTCCCCCGCAAAGCATCTTCGGATTGCTCGGGCCCAATGGTGCGGGCAAAACCACGCTCATCAGGATCATTAACCAGATTACCGGTCCCGATGAAGGTGAACTTTTCATTAACGGTGAAAAGCTGAAACCACATCATGTGTCTATGATCGGTTACCTGCCTGAAGAACGCGGCCTGTACAAGAAAATGAAAGTGGGCGAACAGGCCTTGTACCTGGCACAGCTGAAAGGCCTTTCAAAAAAAGATGCATTAATAAAACTGAAGTACTGGTTTGAAAAATTTGAAATACAGGCATGGTGGAACCGCAAGGTGGAAGAGCTTTCCAAAGGTATGCAGCAGAAAGTGCAATTCATCGTAACCATTCTGCATGAACCCAGACTGCTTATTTTTGATGAGCCTTTCAGCGGTTTTGACCCTATTAATGTAAACCTGCTGAGGGATGAAATTTTAAACCTGCGCGACAACGGTTCAACAATTATCTTTTCCACGCACAACATGGCCTCGGTTGAAGAATTGTGCAGCCATATCGCCCTTATCAATAAATCAAGAAAAATACTTGAAGGCAGTGTGAATGAAATCCGCAAACAATTCCGGAGCGACACTTATGAAATTGATATTCTTCAGGCAGAAGGTCAGGTGCAACAGGTTTTTGGTAACGACGTGCAGCTTGTTGAAGAAAAGAAAGAAGAAGAAATTACACACATCAAAGTTAAAACCACGATCGGGAGAAATGACCTTCTTAAAAGAATGATGCCGTTTGGTGAAGTATATTCATTCGAAGAAGTCATCCCGGGAATGAATGACATTTTTATCTCACTTGTAGAACAGGATTTACAAAAAATAAATTGACCGTAATATAATTGCTTAACTGTTTTATTGTTTAATTGCTGTGACTGTGGAAATAGAAAAAAGTAAAAAGTACCTTACACTTAATGATATTGAGGCATACTTTATTGCTTTTAATCTGAGTAATTATTTATGGGATATTGTTATAAGATGGCAATATTTCCAAAGAGACACAGTTGGAAAACAATTTACAGAAGCTGTTGATTCCATATCAGCCAATATTGCTGAAGGCTTCGGAAGGTATGGTAAAAAAGACAAAGTAAGATTTTACAGGATAGCGATGGGCTCAACATTGGAAGGAGTCGACTGGAATAATAAATCAGATGTTCAGAAATTATTGAAGGAATTTCAGTACGAACATATCAAAACTGAACTCGACAAATTACCAAGATCTATTAATTCACTAATTCTATATACAAACAAGGTTCTTACGTTTTAAGATATTTATAAAAAGCATTTGAGCAATTTAGATATAGGACAATTAAACAATGTGGCAATTCAATAATTAAACAGTTTGTCAATTAATAAAATAAGCAAGTTTAAAGTTATACCCAAGTCTAAGACAAACGACTATGCAAAAAAAAACATTCATCTCGACAGTTTTATTGCTCCTGCTTTATGGATTTGCAAGCGGACAAACCATTGCTGCAGGAGGTTATCATTCCCTTTCCATATGCAACGATAATACGGTTCTGGCCTGGGGAGCCAATCCTCAAGGGCAACTCGGGAATGAAACTAATATAGACAGCAATGTTCCTGTTCAGGTAAGTTCCATCACGGACGTGGCTGCCGTTTCTGGCGGAGGATATGGGCATTCCATTGCCCTGAAAAATAACGGCACAGTCTGGGCTTGGGGATACAATTTCGAGGGTGAACTTGGAGATGGAACCAATACAAATAGTAATGTTCCTATTCCTGTAAGCTCTTTAACAGGAGTCACCGCTATTTCTGCAGGAGGGCGTTTTTCCCTTGCCTTGAAAAATGACAGTACAGTTTGGGCCTGGGGGAAAAATTTATATGGTGAACTTGGAAATGGCAGCAACACGGATAGCAATATTCCTGTGCAGGTGAGTTCTCTCACAGGGATTATCGCCATTGCTGCAGGATATTCTCATTCTCTCGCGCTGAAATATGACGGAACGGTTTGGGCTTGGGGATACAATCCCGCTGGTCAACTTGGCAATGGAACCAACACCAACAGCAATGTTCCTGTCCCCGTAAGTTCTCTGACAGGAATTACTGCCATTTCAGGAGGCGGGGCTCATTCACTTGCCCTGAAAAATGACAGTACCGTTTGGGCTTGGGGAAAAAATTTAAATGGTGCACTTGGAGATGGCAGCAATACGGATAGCAATATTCCTGTGCTGGTAAGTTCACTCACAGAAATCACTGCCATTGCAGCAGGAGGCTGGCATTCCTTTGCCCAGAAGAATGAGGGAACGGTTTGGGCCTGGGGAAGAAATTTCGAAGGGCAGCTTGGCAATGGAACCAACACCGATAACTGGGTTCCTGTACAGGTGAGTTCTCTTACAGCTGTAACTGCCATCGCAGGAGGACGACAATACTTTTCTCTTGCCATGAAGAATGACAGCACGGTTTGGGCATGGGGAGACAATTTAGATGGTGAGCTTGGCAATGGAACCAACACCAACAGCAATATCCCTGTGCAGGTAACAGGACTTTGCCTGGTTGCAAGCGCAGTAAATGAAATTACTGAAGCATTATTTAATTCTTGTTATCCAAATCCTTTTTCTTACTCAACAACTTTGCAGACTGACATTCTTTTCAAAGATGCAATTTTGACAATTTACAACTCAGTCGGACAAACAGTAAAACAAATTAAAAACATTTCGGGGCAGACAATCTATCTGAACCGTAACAATTTACCAAGCGGACTATACTTTCTACGCTTGACACAAGACAATATAGTGACAGCAACAAAAAAAATAATTATTACAGACTGACAAAAACAACAGAAAAGCAAAGGGCATAACTTTGTGCTGGTGCAAGCGGGTGTTTTGTCCGCTGAATAGTCAAGCAAGACATCTCAACGAGTTGCGTCCGTCAACTGGCAGACACAAACTCAGTCGACGTCCCACCAGTACTGGCCATTAAGCAATAAAACGATTGGATAACAATACAACAATTCAACAGTTAAACAATTAAGCCATCTAACAGTTTATATAAAAATGAAAAAGATATCGATAATCATTCGTAGGGAATATTTGTCAAGAGTACGTAAACGCTCTTTTATTATTATGACTATTCTTGGGCCGCTGCTCATGGCAGCATTAATGATTGTTCCTGTTTATGTGGCTCAAATGTCCGATGAAGTCAAAACTATTGCCGTTATTGATGACGGTGGAATTTTTTACAAGCGTTTTCCCGATACTGAAAATGTAAAATTCCTTTACCTGAATGAAAGCAAGGAACAGGCGCTTGATTCACTGGATCAGAGAGGGTACTACGCATTGTTGTATTTGCCTGATGAATTTCTTTCCAAGCCTACAACAGCAGTGCTTTATTATTCCAAAACCCAGCCAGGCATTTCAGTAAAAACATATATTGAGACTCTTCTGAAAAAGGAGGTCGAAGCATCAAAACTTAATCTTGAAGGTATTGACAAAGATGTTCTTGATAAAATAAAAACCGACATCAATCTCAATGTTTATAAAACGACAGGAAAAGGCCTTGAAGAAAAAAGCAATACAGAAGTAAGCACAGTACTTGGTTTATTCTCTGGCATACTAATTTATATGTTCATATTCCTTTTTGGAACGCAGGTATTGCGCGGTGTTATTGAAGAAAAAACAAGCCGCATCATTGAGGTTATTGTTTCTTCGGTAAAACCTTTCCAACTGATGATGGGAAAAATTATCGGCATTGCTTTAGTAGGCCTCACACAATTCCTGTTATGGATCTTACTTACTTTTACCTTGGTCACTATAGTGCAGAGTGCATTTCCCGACACCCTTAAATTCAGCAAAACCGAAACTCCCATAGTAGGAGACAGCAAAATAATGTCGCAGGAACAGTTGAAGGAAGCCAATGCCCAGCAGTACAAAAACCAGCAGATGCGCGATCTTCTTGAATCCATTTCATCCATCAATTTCGGGGTGATGATTGCGGCATTCCTGTTTTATTTTCTTTTCGGCTATTTGTTGTATGCTGCGTTGTTTGCCGCTGTTGGTGCTGCCATTGACAACGAGGCCGATTCCCAGCAATTCATGCTGCCCATTACCATCCCGATAATATTTGCCATTGTCATGAGCCAGTTTGTTATCAATAATCCTAATGGTCCTATCGCATTCTGGCTTTCCATAATACCTTTCACATCTCCTATCATCATGATGATACGACTGCCTTTCGGCGTACCTGTAGCTGATCAGATCCTTTCCTATTCGCTGCTTATACTCGGTTTTCTGTTCTGTACCTGGTTTGCAGGAAAAATTTACCGTACAGGAATTTTGATGTATGGAAAAAAACCCACGTATGGAGAACTCTGGAAATGGCTTAAATATTAAGGGTAACTTTTATAGACAAGTTAGAAGTTAACAAGTCGACAAGTTCGTCATTTCATTTATTCTTCTTCCTTCGAATGACTATTTGTATATCGTTTTTGAGTTCCATTTGATATTTTGCCCTTATCATTTTGTCATCTTATCAACTTGTAAACTTGTCAACTTCTCGCATCATTCAAAAACAATTATTAAATTTGTCTACTCCTAATACAATTAAGCAATGGCAAAAATCCTGGTTATTGACGACGAAAAAAGCATCCGCAATTCGCTGCGCGACATTCTGGAATACGAAAAATTTGAAGTGAATGATGCAGCTGATGGCAGCGAAGGAATTGAATTGGTTAAGAAAAACCAATTCGATGTTATCCTTTGCGACATCAAAATGCCCCGCATGGACGGCATCGAAGTGCTTGAAAACATCATGAAACTTTGCGACACACCTGTTGTTATGATATCAGGCCACGGTAGTATTGAAACTGCTGTTGAAGCCATCAAGAAAGGCGCTTTTGATTATATAGCAAAACCCCTCGATCTGAACCGCATGCTGATTACCATACGCAATGCATTAGATAAAGGCCATCTTGTGAATGAAACAAAAGTCCTCAAGAAAAAAGTGAGCAAAACGTGGGACATGATCGGCAATTCGCCTGCCATCATGCAGATTAAAGAGATGATCGAACGTGTTGCAGCCACAGATGCACGTGTTCTGATAACCGGAGAGAATGGTACAGGCAAGGAACTTGTTGCACGATGGCTTCATGAAAAAAGCAACCGTTCATCAGGTGCTTTTACAGAAGTTAACTGCGCTGCTATACCGTCGGAACTGATAGAAAGCGAATTGTTCGGACACGAAAAGGGTTCGTTCACTTCCGCAATCAAACAACGCAAAGGCAATTTTGAACAAGCTACCGGCGGTACGCTTTTCCTTGATGAGATTGGCGATATGAGTTTATCTGCACAGTCAAAGGTGTTACGCGCATTGCAGGAAAATAAAATTATGCGTGTGGGCGGAGAAAAGGAAATACCTGTTGATGTGCGCGTGGTTGCAGCTACAAATAAAAATGTTACCGAAGAAATAAAAAAAGGAAACTTCCGCGAAGACCTTTACCACAGGTTATGTGTAATTTTAATTCATGTTCCCTCATTGAATGACAGGCCCAGCGACATTCCTCTTCTGGCAGATCATTTCCTTGCTGATGTCTGCCAGTCGCAGGGTCGCCCATCTATGTCATTTTCCAAGGATGCATATGCTGCTTTACAAAAAATAAAATGGACCGGTAATGTCCGGGAGTTACGGAATGTTGTGGAACGCTTGGTAATTCTATGCGACAAGAACATCACCGACAAGGATGTAATCATGTATGCACAGCCTTTAAAATAATAATTATATTTGCCGCAAATCTGAAAAAAATTAATACAAATCATATGGAAAAAAAAGGATTCAGTACGAGAGCAATTCATGCCGGACATTCAGGTTTTAAGCCCGATTCAATGTCAACACCGTTATTTCAGTCAGTTGCTTATCCGTTTGAAGATGCCAAAGAAGCTGCAGAAATATCCAGGGGTGATAAACCTGGCTTTACCTATGGCCGTTGGGATAATCCTACGGTTCAGGTTTTTGAAAAAAGGATGGCTGCACTCGAAAATACAGAAGGTGCAATTGCAGCTGCATCAGGTATGGCAGCTATTTTTATGCTTTGTCACCATTTATTAAATCCCGGTGATGAAGTGGTATCATCTAACAGGGTGTATGGCGGCACTTTCGGGCTTTTTGATACAGGCCTGAAGAAAATGGGTTCCCGGGTGAACTGGATTACTAATCCGGAGAACCTTGATGATTGGGAAAAAGCAATCACTGCGAAAACAAAATTCCTTTTTGTGGAAACTCCAAGCAACCCGTCTTTATTTGTAGCCGATATTCCTGCTCTGGCTAAGCTTGCAAAATCAAAAAATCTTCCGTTGGTGGTTGACAATACTATTGCCACTCCTGCTTTACAGAATCCTGTTGATCTTGGTGCGGATATGGTTGTGCACTCCACAACAAAATATATCTGCGGAAATGCATCCAGCCTCGGAGGTATTATTTGCTGCCCCAAAGCATTTTCAGAAGGAATCAGACAAAACGATATCCGTTATCTGGGACCATCCATGTCTCCGTTTAATGCATGGCTGAACCTTAACGGACTTGAAACACTATCCTTAAGAATGGAGAAACATAGCAGCAATGCTGTAGCAGTGGCTTCTTTCCTTGAAAAAAACTCCCGTGTTGAATCCGTGAATTATCCGGGACTTACTTCTAATCCTTTTTACAAGATGAAAGAAGTAAATAAAATAAAAGGGTTCAGTTCGCTGATGTCTATTATGCTTAAAGGAACATACGATGATGCCACAAAATTCATTGATGCACTGCAGGTGTTTACGCATGCAACACATCTCGGTACATGCAAAAGCATTGTAACGCATCCGGCTTCAACCACGCATTCCGCGATGGGAGAAGTGGAAATGAAAAAAGCCGGCATATCACCTGCAATGGTAAGGTTTTCCGTCGGTATCGAAGATATAGATGATCTGATTAAGGATCTTTCAAATGCACTGGAAAAAATATAGTTCAATCTTTCTTATCCTGCAGAACATTTACTGGGGCTGACCTGATTTTACATCAGGTACAGTTGGAATGTAAGCATGCCGAGCGTTGTGAATGTTGCATGTTAATCCTGACTCTCGCGCCTTTTAAACGGCAACGATTATCAGAAAATATCTAAAATTAATTTTGACAAAAGGATTATCTTTGCAAAAATTTTGACAGGAAAGCTGGATGAAGATCACAGATCATTTTGCCAAGGCAGAAAAAACATTATTTTCTTTTGAAATTATGCCTCCTTTAAAAGGGGACAGTATTCAATCCCTGTTTGAAGGCATTGAACCTTTGATGGATTTTAAACCTCCATTCATTGATGTAACCTATCATCGTGAAGAATATGTTTATAAAAAACATGAAAGTGGTTTGCTTGAAAGACGTACTGTAAAAAAACGCCCAAGCACCGTGGGGATTTGCTCTTCTGTTCAGAATCGTTACAAGGTGGATGCCGTACCGCATATTATTTGCGGCGGATTCTCGAAAGAAGATACCGAAAATGCTTTGATTGATTTACATTTCCTTGGTATTAACAATGTCCTTTTATTACGTGGCGATCCGATAAAAACAGAAAAAAATTTCGTTCAGGAACCCGATGGACATAATTTTGCTTCGGAATTAATCACTCAGGTAAAAAATCTGAACAAGGGTATATATTTGGATAATGAGTTGCAAAATCATTTTCCTACCGACTTTTGTATTGGGGTAGCGGGTTATCCTGAGAAACATTTTGAATCGCCCAATCTTCTTTCCGATCTGAAATATCTGAAACAAAAAGTTGATGCCGGGGCCGATTACATCGTAACGCAAATGTTCTTCGATAATAAAAAATATTTTGAATTTGTAAAAAAATGCAGAGAAGCAGGCATTAAAATTCCCATTGTTCCGGGTCTGAAGCCTATTACTGCCAAAGCACAAATCAATACAGTTCCAAAAACATTTTTTATTGATATACACGAAACCCTTGCTGAAGAAATTGAAAAATGCAAAACGGATGCATCTGCCCGGGATTTAGGCATTGAGTGGGCCGTGCAGCAATCAAAAGAATTGATTTCTTTTGGAGTACCCTGTATCCATTTTTTTACAATGGGAAAATCAAAACCTGTCAGATTGATTGCCGAGCAGGTATTTTAAAATAATAAGCCGTCCACCCTTCATCTTTTTAGTTAAGGAACAAGTTTGAAATATATTCCTAATACAGAACAACAGAATCTGCCAGATGGCGGATTCGAATGTTAATTCATACACATTCCTGATTTTTTGCAGAAACTCCGGTGTTCATTCGCTGGACCAAAGACTATCTATAATTTTTTATTCCCTGCATTCTTCGTATCTTTGCATAACATTTCGGGGCTGACCGGATTTGACAGCAGGTACAGTTGGAATGTAAGCATGCCGGGCGTTGTGAACGTGGCCCGTTAAACCCAATTCTCACGCCACATAAATGGCAACGATTACGAATACGCAATGGCTGCTTAATCTTAGAGATTAAGCCCGTGCTGTTTCCCGG
>JAZDMF010000350.1:0-2083 GCA_043801235.1 Bacteroidota bacterium
GATTTTCAATTCTATATTGGATATTCATTATTCTACATTCTGCATTTTCTGGGTATTTAAAATGCAATAATTTAACCCACGTGCAGTATAAAATGTCATATGGCAGATGTACGGTGTCAAATGCAAAATATTGAATAAAAATTTTTAACATTTTACACTTTCTGTCTTCAATTTAATAATTCAAAATAATAAAAAACCCGCAATCTGACCTGCGGGTTTTTTCATTTTTAAAAAACGCTGAAATTCCCTGATTATTGTGCTGAAAACCAAATCGGGTATTTCTACCTGAACGAAATGGGGTATAAATACCGTTGGCTGGCCTTATCTTCAGAAAGTATCTTTGTATCGTAAAGAAGTAACGAGGCTATAAATTAAAAAACACAAGCCATGAAAACAAATGTGAAGATCCTGGGAGTTATTGCTGCACTGGCAATAGGATTAATGATCAGCTCCTGCAAGAAAGAGGACAATCAGAACAATGTTCCGGACAATCCTCAGTCAACGGTTAAATCGGCATCCGACAATGCTACAGCAGAAAGTGTTTGGGGCGGAATCTTCAAACAGGCCGACAATGCCGCACACAACACAGGCAACCTGAAAGAACTAACAGGCGGTTGCCCTACGATTACGATCAACCCTATCTCTTCCTACCCTATGACCATCACGATTGATTTCGGAACCGCATGCACCTGCCAGGACGGAAAAATAAGAAGCGGCATTATCATAGCCGTTCTCAGCGCTCCTTATCCTGATTCTGGTTCAGTTCTTACTATTACCTTACAAGACTATCATGAAATGGTCTATAATACAGATTATGCAGTGACCGGAACTGAAACTGTGACCAACATGGGTCTTAACAATGCAGGAAACCTTGTTTATGATGTAGTGGTTACCAATGCAATTATCACTTCGGTAAACGGAACCATAAACTGGAACTCTCACAGGCAGAACGAATGGATTGAAGGTTCAGATACTGCTTTTGACATCTGGGACGATGTATACCTTGTTACAGGCTCGGCCGACGGCACCAACCAGAACGGGGAAACTTTTGAAATAAATATTACTTCAGCCCTGCGTGTTGAAATAAGCTGTGCATGGATTGTTAGTGGCACGCTTGAAATACTTACCGACGCCAACCCGCCTATCGTGGTTGACTATGGTAACGGCGACTGCGACAATATAGCAACCGCCACCTGTTACGGCTACACTGCAACCATATATATGTAGCAATTCTGGTGAATACTCTAAAAACGCAGCTCAAAGGCTGCGTTTTTTATTTTTTATAGATGTTGTGCAAGAGCGCTTTTATACAATGGACACTATTCTTTAATAAATTTCTTCACCGCAATTCCCTGCCTGCCGGTAGGCACGGCTTTTTCAGTTGTCACTTTTATAAAATACATTCCGCTTGTAAGCCCCGAAATATCAATAGTAGTTTTGTCTTCGGTTGTTACAAGGCTTTTTAAAAGTTGCCCTTGTATGTTTAAAATTTCAATATTGGATTTTTGCGGGACTGCAATAATAATATAATCATTTGCAGGGTTAGGATAAATAGAGACATCATTTTGATCTGAATTATAATCTTCAATTGAAGAAGCAGAACAATTTTTACCTATATAACGAGCTAATGCAAAACTATTGTCACTTTGCCCGGCTACAATAATCCTATCATTAGGTTGGACTGAAACGCAAAATCCATAATCATTACTACCCATGTCAGTAATTACTTTACCACCAGTACCAAAAGTATTATCAAGAGTTCCATCTGTGTTATATTTGGCCAAAGCAAAATTATAATTAGAAATACCCGCAAGAACAATTTTCCCATCAGATAATATTCCTGATGACCAGCCATAATCATCTCCGCCAAAATCAGTAATTACTTTACCGCCAGTACCAAAAGTATTATCTATCGTGCCATTAGTATTGTATCTTACAAGTCCAAAATTCCTATATGGAGCAACACCACATACACCACCGACAATAATTTTACCATCTGATTGAATTACTGAAGACCATCCCCAATCATACCCTCCTAGCTCAGTAACAGTTTTACCGTTGGTTCCAAAAGTATTATCAATAG
>JAZDMF010000084.1:0-6920 GCA_043801235.1 Bacteroidota bacterium
GCAAGAAATCATTGCCTCATTAGATTTCATTTTTCTTCATTTTCAAAAATCCAAAAAAATATATTCAATTCTCGCTGAGTTGATTTATAAAAAATCCGCCAAATGATGGCGGAATTTCATATTTTATTGATAATCAACTGATAACATTTTGGGACACCCAAAAATAAATAACTTTGTAGTAATATCAAGGGTTTCAGAGGGTGTCCCGAAAAAGTGCGGAAGACAGGATGACAGGTCGGTAAGGAATTATTTAAAGATGACTGGAAGGAGTTGATTGTTTCAGCAATTTGTAGCAGCAGTAAACAATCTACAGACCACAGTTCAAAGTCTGCAATCTGATGTTAGGAATGTTTCAGCAATTGAACAATTAAGCAATCAATCAACTTTATATTTTTTGAAAACAGTTTTATCGTCAATGGCTTTTATAGCTTCCTGATAAACATCGTCAATATCGGA
Source organism: Bacteroidota bacterium (assembly GCA_043801235.1). Taxonomy (GTDB): domain Bacteria; phylum Bacteroidota; class Bacteroidia; order Bacteroidales; family CG2-30-32-10; genus DAOQAK01. The sequence goes on from JAZDMF010000084.1 coordinate 457, forward strand.
TGAAATAAGGTAATAAGTATTGATGTCATATAAACCTCTTCCGATATTTGCCTTTAGCTGATTTGTAATATATTCTTTTGACAGTTCGATTCCGGCTTCGTCCTTTTTTACGCTGTCGGCTTCAGCATAGGTTATAAAAGCGTTCAGAAAAGCATCATCAATTTTGAATCCTTTGACAAAAGTTGCCACATCGCTGTATTTGTTTTTCAGGCTGTCCCTGCACTTGTCAATATATTGCAGAGAATACTGATAAATTAAGCCTTTGCGCTGGATGTCGGAATAGTAATCAGAGATTTTAGATGTATCGGCCGGAATAAAAATGTCGGGCATTATAGCTCCGCCACCGTAAACCAGACGTTTTTTAGGAGTGTAGAATTTCAGCGAGTCGGGGAATTTAATACTGTCGGGATGAAATGATTCGCCATGCTTAAAACGTTCAGCAATATCTTTAAAGTATTTGTCTGTTCCTTCATTATATGGTTTCTGAATGCAGCGTCCTGTGGGTGTGAAATATTTGGCAGTGGTAAGGCGTATAGAGGATCCGTCAGTTAAAGGGAAAGGCCGCTGAACAAGTCCTTTTCCGAATGAGCGCCTTCCCATAATAAGTCCCCTGTCCCAATCCTGTACTGCACCAGCAACAATTTCGCTGGCAGAAGCTGAAGCCTCATCAATAAGAACTACAAGTTTCCCTTTTTCGAAATCGCCTTTATTGGTTGCATCATAAGCTGCTTTAGCGCTGTTAATGCCTTCGGTATAAACTACGAGTTTGTTTTTGCCAAGAAATTCATCGGCAAGGTCGACGGCTGTTTGCAAATATCCCCCGCCGTTTCCTCTGAGGTCAAGGATAAGGCTTTTCATTCCTGACGATTTGAGTTGATTGATTGATTCATCGAATTCCTCCATAGTAGTGCCACCGAAGCGATTCAGCTTTATATAGCCAATATCGTCTGTAGCCATAAAAGTTGCGTCGATACTGTTAATGGGAATTTTATCGCGGGTGATCGTATATTCAAGAAAGTCTTTCTTTCCTTTGCGTAAAATGGATACACTTACTTTTGTACCTTTTGTGCCGCGAAGATGTTTTATCACCCAGTTATTGTTTATTGTACTTCCGGTTGCGTCCTGACCATCAATCTTTACAATACGGTCGCCGGCCTGTATGCCCAGTTTTTCCGAGGGTCCGCCTGGAGTGGGTGTGACTACCATAATGGTATCTTTCAAAATGTTGAATTGAACACCGATACCTTCAAAGTTGCCCTGCAGCGGTTCATTAGCTTCCTTCATTTCCTCTTTTGTCATGTAAACAGAGTGGGGATCAAGTTGTTTCAGCATGTTCACAATTGCCGTTTCAACAAGTTTGTTGTTGTTTACAGTATCCACATAATAAAGATCGATTATCTGCAACGCTGATACAAGTTTTTTACTATCGGTTTCAAAATTATTTTTGTTGGGTTGTGCTTTTGACAAAAAGGAAAACGCAGTAAAAACAATGATGAAAATAAATACAGTTTTTATAATAAAACGTGTTTTCATATAAATGAAATTAATCCTTCAAATAGTATTTATTATTATATAACGCACAAATATACTTTTATTTTAGCGGGTGCTGAAATTCATTTCGTTAAAAAAGATTAAAACCTCAAAATGGCAAGTTAATCATTCCATAAAAGTTCTTCACGTTAAGGTCGTGTTTGGATGAATTTATATTAAATAAAAAGTGTTTTAATAAAAAGAAAAGAAATGAGCAAAAACTATTGTTTTTCTTCAAAATCAATCCTGACAGAATCTTTCAGTTTCAATCCCAGCAGGCTGCTGGCATTGCCCATATTTATTGCAATCTCAAGGAATCCTGATGCTCCGAAAAGGGCAAGCTTTTCACCGGGGTCCACATCTTTGTATGCTTTCGATAATTCGGGAATATCGTAACCGCGGAAGGAGATTGTGTATTTCTTTCCTTTGCATTCTTCATTGAATAATTCCTCGCTGATATTGGTAATCACATTTTCATAAGCATCAATGTAGATCACATTCCCTTTGATGGTGTTCTGCTCAACAACAGGTTTCAAGGGTAAAAGTTCCACCAGCGATTCTTTAACAAAACCGAGGCTTTCCGGCTTTTCGCCTTTAAAAATAAGATAGGCGGCTTTTACAAAAACATCGCGCGTTGAGAAAGTAAAATAATCAGAATCCTGAGTAATGTCGAGTTCGATAATTTTATCGGGTTTATGTTCGAAAATGAGGGAGAATATTCCGTTATCGGCACCGATAAAATAATGTCCGTCATACAAAACTATGGTATGAGGTGTTTCCGTAGATGCTTCGGTATTGATGCCAATGATATGAATAGTCCCTTCGGGAAAACTTCTGAAACAATTCCGGATTACGAATGATGCAGGCCCAATATCGAAAGAGGGTATTTCATGGGTGATGTCAACAATCTTCGCATCGGGCATCAAAGACAGTAATGCGCCTTTTACAGCACCTGTGTAGTGGTCCTTGGTGCCCCAGTCGGTGGTGAGTGTGATTATCGGCATCGGAAAGCAAAAATAATTATTACCTTTAATAAATCAGTAATAAATATATTATTTTTGTTTTCAAAATTAGTAATTCTTTTCAGTTTAAATATTTTAAGATAAGAAAATAGCGGCAATTGCAGTTGCAGGAGGCTGGCTGAAAATAAAAAGACAGCATACTGCATACTTCTACTTTTAATTTAATGAATTATGACAGAAAAAGTATTTACCCTTGAATCCATCAATCCTTTAGAAATTTTTGGAGTGAACGATAATCATCTTGAAAAGATACGAGCTTATTTCCCAAAGCTGAAAATTATTGCACGCGGCGATATTATAAAAGCAATAGGCGATGAAGATGAGCTGAACATATTTGAAGAGCGCTTCAATTTGCTTATAAGCCATTATGAAAAATTCGGAAAAATTTCAGAGCGCGATATAGAGTACATAATGGATACGGAGCAAAATTATAACGGGAAGGAAGAAACCGACAAGGAAATTCTTGTTCACGGGAAAAATGGTATGCCCATAAAAGCCAGGACTGTCAACCAGAAGCGCATGGTTGAAAGCTCGGAAAAGAATGATCTTGTTTTCGCTGTTGGTCCGGCAGGCACCGGAAAAACATACACGGCGGTTGCTCTTGCAGTAAGAGCATTAAAAAATAAAGAGGTGAAGCGTATCGTTCTCACACGTCCGGCTGTGGAAGCAGGTGAAAACCTTGGATTTCTCCCCGGCGATCTGAAAGATAAACTTGATCCTTACCTGCAGCCGCTTTATGACGCTTTGCGCGATATGATACCTTCGCAAAAGCTATATGCCTATATGGAAGACGGAACTATTGAAGTCGCTCCGCTGGCATTCATGCGCGGCCGCACGCTCGAAAATGCTTATGCAATCCTTGATGAAGGACAGAATTCTACTGAAAACCAAATGAAAATGTTTCTGACAAGAATGGGAAGAAGTTCAAAATTTATCGTAACAGGCGATATTACGCAGATCGACCTGCCCCGCAGCCAGTCGTCGGGATTGCTTCATGTTATGAAACTTCTGAAGGATGTTGAGGGAATTGATTTTATTTTACTTGATGAAAGAGATATTGTCCGGCACCGCTTAGTAAATAAAATTGTTGAAGCATACGGCAAGGAAAATAAAGGTGGGAATGGGAAGTTGTAAACAGTCTCAAGTATACAGTCCTCTGTCGGCAAACACAAAAAAAAATAATAATAGAAATAATTTTTTAATAACAAAAAAAATCACAGATATGAGTAATGCAATAGTTGAAACAAAGTTCAATTTTCCCGGGCAGAAAAGTTTTTACAAGGGGAAGGTCAGAGATGTTTATAATATCAACGACGAAATTTTAATTATGGTTGTAAGCGACCGCATATCAGCTTTTGACGTGGTGCTGCCCAAAGGTATTCCATACAAAGGCCAGGTACTTAACCAGATTGCTGCCTTGTTCCTTGATGCAACTTCTGATATTGTGCCCAACTGGAAAATTGCCACTCCCGATCCGATGGTAACTGTGGGAAAGCGCTGTGAACCTTATGCCGTGGAAATGATAGTAAGAGGCTACCTTACCGGAAGTTCCTGGCGTGAATATAAAAAAGGAGCGCGGCAAATATGTGGTGTTCCCATACCTGGCGGAATGAAAGAACATGAAAAATTCCCTGAACCCATATTAACTCCTACTACCAAAGCAGAGCAGGGTAGGCATGATGAAAATATTTCACGCGAAGAAATAATTAAAGAAGGTTTGGTGCCTGAAGAAGAATACAGATTACTGGAAAAGTATTCTCTCGAACTTTTCAAACGCGGCTCCGAAATTGCCAGCAAAATGGGACTTATGCTTGTTGACACAAAGTATGAATTCGGTAAAAAGGATGGAAAGATAATTCTGATTGACGAGATACATACTCCCGATTCATCTAGATATTTTTATCTGAACGGATATGAAGAGCGACAGGCTAAAGGCGAACCCCAGAAACAGCTTTCCAAAGAATTTGTCCGCGAATGGCTTATGGAACGTGGGTTCCATGGACTGGAAGGGCAAAAACTTCCTGAACTTACCCATGAATTTGTTAACCGGATTTCTGAAAGGTACATTGAATTGTATGAAAATATTTCAGGTGAAAAATTCCTGAAATGCGATTCTGAAAATGTGCAGGATCGTGTGAAAAGGAATATTGACACATTTCTGGGTTCATACAAGAAATAAAATTTATTCTACTTCTTCTTATCCGTTTTGTTGATAAGCTTATTCGCTGCAATCAGTGCCTTGTATGCGTTCACTTCGCCGCCCGTTTTACAAAGTTTCGAAAAAGACACTTTCTTTTTCTTGACGCCTGATTCCTTATTAGGCTGGTTCACTTTTATCTTCTTATAGCCGGCAACCGATTCTAAAAGCACATCTTTCAATTGTTTTGCTGTAAGCTGCGGATAATATGACCACACAAGCGCAGCAACACCTGAAACCACAGGGCATGAAAAACTGGTACCGTTTGCATCTTCGTATTTGCTTTCGGGTGTGGTTGACGTTATGCCAACGCCAGGAGCAAAAAGATCAACACTTTGTCCATAATTGGAGAAGAAAGCAGCGAAATCCTTATTGGCGTACATACCTGAAGCGCCAACATTTATCATTGTTTTTACAATAGAGTCATTGTTGTATATTTTCGAAGGATAATGCTCAGTACTGTCGTTATTCAATCCATCATTCCCCGCAGCGTGGACAAGAAGTACATTATGATTCTCGGCAAATTTTATGGCACCGTCAACAAATTGCTTCTGTGGTGAAAAGGCCTTGCCAAAACTCATATTTATGATATTTGCTCCATTTTCAACTGCATAACGGATGGCAAGGGCCACATCCTTGTCGCGTTCATCGCCTTCAGGAACTACCCGCAAAACCATTAGTTCAACATTATCGGCAATACCGTTTATACCAATGCCGTTGTTACGTACAGCTCCGATAATCCCGGCAACCATTGTGCCGTGGCCGGCATCAGGCCCTTTCACATCATTGTTCCCGTAATTTTTATCAAGGATATTTTCGGGATCATCTCCAACGATACTTCGCGGGCTGAATTCAAAGTTCAGATATTTATCAAGGTAAAGGTTATTTTCTTTCCGTATAGTTTCAAGCAGAGAGCGGTTAATATTATTTTCAAAAGCATACAATAAAAATTTCTGCGCTTCCTGAACAGCAGTACCGGTTGAAGTAATATTTTTTACATCATCCTCAATAAGTGTATCTTTTTGTAAAAATCCCTTAATGGTTTTTTCGGCATCATCAAGTTTTTTTGTATAGGAATCAATGGTTTTCTTTGATGTCTGGTATTCCTTTAATTTTTCATCATATTTCTTTTTACAGGCAAGGTATGTTTTATAATCATCAACTTTATCGCGATCCACTTCATTTTCCGATTTGATATTTTTGAATTTGGGCTTGAGAACCTTCAGCATCCGGGTATACTCAAGGTTTTCTTCTTTAATATTTTCACCTTTTGAGTTTCCAAGGAAATTCCAGCCATTCACATCATCAACATATCCGTTCAGGTCATCATCTATTCCGTTACCTGCAATCTCACCGGAATTAACCCATATATGGTCTTTCAGGTCTTCATGATTTATGTCAACACCGCCATCGATAACGGCTACAATAATTTTCTTTGATGTTTTATCAATGAGCAGTTCCTTGTATGCCTTGTCAGCCGACACGCCCATGATTTTATCAGCAGAGTGATCGAGGTTATACCAGTTCAGGTTTTTGTTCGTAAGCGAATCATTTGAAAGCGTGTCTTTTTGCGCATAAATTGTATTTCCGGCAACTATGGCAAGAATAAAGTAAGTAAGAAAATTAAAGATTTTTTTCATTTTTATTTTTTAAATTATTGATATTTTTTTATATTTCATCCGTGATATGCCCGAAAAGGTTCAACAGTATGCATC
>JAZDMF010000115.1:0-3908 GCA_043801235.1 Bacteroidota bacterium
TATACATCATAAATGTACAACCAACTGCAATCACAAGATCATATTTAATTCCGTTTTTCAAATCCGCTGTAAGCGAATCGAATGCATGACCTTTCAACCCTAAGGATCCATCGGATGTGGCAAATTTGACTTCATCGGAAACTTCTGATAATTTATCATTCCAATAAAGTAAAAATTTGCTTCTGGCTTCAGTATAACAAGTTATTTTATTTCCTTTTTCTTTAAAGGCTTTGGCTGCACGAAAAATCGCACCGATCCCATAACATCCGCCAATAAAAGCTACAGATCCGTATTTATCAATCTCAAAAGGTTTCCCAAGAGGACCTGTGAAGGAATAAAGATCGTCGCCGGCATTAAGTTCCGCAAGCCTTTGAGTAGTGGCGCCAACTTCCAGAAAAATAAAAGTTAACGTTCCCTTCTCTTTGTCCCAATCGGAAACCGTAATGGGTATTCTTTCGGAAAATTCATCGGGAATAAGGATGATAAATTGTCCCGGCAGAATTTTTTGCGCAATTGCAGGCGCTTCCACTACACAAATATGCACATTGGGCGCTAACTGTTTTTTTTCTATTATTCGGCTCATATTATTCTTTCTCTATATTAGCAAAAAAATGATCCCGGTCAATGTTTAGTCCTTTGCTTAAAAGACCTATACTTTCACGGGATGGTCTAAAATAAGCTGTAAGCCCTGTTAAATCGGGTAAAATCTTTGATTTCACCAATATATTTCCTAATTCCGCGGTAACCCGGACATTATCCGAATTCTGAACATTCAATTGTCTCGCCAATTCGGTGGAAATGAATAATATCCCTTCATCTCTTATGATTTTCATGTCGGGAATTAATGAAGATAAAATATTTCCGTTATAATGAAAATTGTTATTCTCAATCATTACAGGAATATTAAATCCATTTTTTCTTTCTTTCAATTCAATATTGACAGGCAGAAATTTTTGATTTTCATGATTTATTTCTGATGCGGATGTTAAACCAAGTGATGTTATTTCACCAAAGATATCATCGGTCTTTTCAAATTTAAAGCCTTTTTCAAACATCTTTTCCGCAACCTGGCAGATAACGGACCATGTATCTTTAGCGTCCTCCATTGGTGAAATAACACGGTTCATTTTTTTCAGTTTATTTTCAATATTGATAATGTGTCCGTCCGATTCGGTGAAATGAGTAACAGGAAGAAACACATTCGCATATTTGGTTACATCGGTAAAGAACATATTTTGCTGAACAAAGAATTTGAGGTTAGCCAGATTGGGATGAACAGGAATATCGCCCTCAACAAATAATGCAGTAATGCCATCTTCAGCAACATTATTTATCATCTCATCCGATGAAAGTCCTTTAATATTGTTCAAATGGGTTTTCCATGATTCCGACCATTTCAAATTATCTTTTTCATCAACGACAGTATTAAATCCCGGCAGATATTCCGGGTTCATACCCATTAATGTTCCGCCGTAATAATTGCCTTCGTTGAGTAAAAAGATGATTCTGCATTTTTCAGGTTTACTCAGGAGCATCCGGATGTTATACAAAATATTGTAATTATTATCCGAGTTCCGCAATATTCCATCGCCGGTTATAATGATTAATTTTTCGGCAGAAAGTATATCTTTTATTACATTATGAATGGCCGATTTTTTCACACCAATCTTATCCAGTATTTGATCGGGATTTAATTTTTCAAAAGTTTTTTTAAGTTCTTCCTGAACCATCTCGTTTTTTTCTTTGATGAGAAGACCTAAAAGCGCCAGTAAAAAATTCTGTTCACCACCGGGATTATAGAAAATGTTTTGTGTAGCAAAACGCGATGTACTGTTATAAAAAGCATTTGCCGAAATTATTTTTTCCCCGTTGTTGTATGCTTTACGAATCCTGCTCTCTATCATGGGGTGCGACAAATACGCCTGTGAACCGATCATGAGAAGTGTATCAGCGTGTAAAATTTCATTAATATCAATGGGTAAAAAGACATTATGATAATCATGTATTGCTTTAAGTGATTTATTGGATTGAAGTGAAGGAAACAGATCAACATTATTGGACCGCATCACAGAACGGGAAAATTTTTGAAGCACATAATTATTCTCAAGCGTATCGTGCGCCGAACCGATAAGCCCGAACTGACTACCACGATAACGTTCAAGATTGCTGGCTGTAAAACTTATTGCTTCATCCCAGGTAGTTTCAATCCACTTTTCACCTTTCCTGATAAAAGGCTTTTTAATCCTTGAAGGATGATGCGCCAGATCGGGAATTGTAAATTTACCGCGAACACAGATCTGAGGAGGATTTGTCCTGCTTTCAGCGTCAGGACCTACATTTACAATATGATTCCCTCTTACATTAATATTTATATCGCAGGCAACGCTGCAATAAGGACAAATTGTTTGCACGGATTTGTCAGGGTTGCCGACCCATTTACCGATCTTTTCGGAAATGGAACCTGTGGGACAGACATCAACGCAAGCGCCGCAAAACTCGCAACCGGTTTCAATATGAGTTTTATTGAATGCAGTGCTTACCAGTGTTTCATTACCCCTCCTGACAAAGGAAAGCACATTGCTGTGCCGTTCGTCGTTGCATATCCTTACACAGCGTCCGCAAAGGATGCACAAGTTATAATCAACTTCATAAAAAGGATTATCTTTTACAGGACTGATACCTCTGTATGTAATAGGAAATTCAACATCTTTAAGTTCAAGATAATCTGCAATATTTTGTACTTCGCATTTCCCGTTATTAGGACAAAAATTACATCCGGTAGTAGTTGATACTTTACGTGTAGTGGTCATAAACTCCCTGCACTCCGACTTTTCTTTGCACACAAGGCATGAGTATGGGTGTTCGGAAAGGATGAGCCCTAAGATATTTCTCCGGAGCGATTGCAGGTTTTCGGAGCAGGTGGTTATTTCCATATCAGGCTCTACAGGGGTAGTGCAGGCAGTGGGATAACCCCTCATGTTCTTTATTTCAACAATACATAATCTGCAACCTCCATATGGTTTTATGTTTTCCAGAAAACATAAGGTCGGAATATATATTCCTGCTTTCTGAGCGGCTTCAAGAACTGTTGAACCCTCCGGAATATATACGGTTTTGCCGTCTATTTTTACAGCAATGGTTTTTGTTTTGATTTCTTTTATCGCAGGATCATTCATGATTTTATTCATAATCTTTATAAAAAAAATGTTTTATTCTGAAGGAGATTATCATTTTCAGACAAAAAATCCAATTTATTTATCACAAAATTTTCAATTTTATCTGCTGCATCAATGGCTTCTGTTGCATCATTTTTCCCGATGTTTCCAAAAGATAAATCTGCAGGATATCGGGTTATAGTAATATATTTATTAAGTATTACACATTCCTCTCTAAAATTTTCAAATGTTGGGTCATATTCCGTGCAAAATGCTAATAAGATATTCATATTATGAATTTTCTTTAATTCCCAACCATTCCATATCAGGTAAGTTTTTAAGTATTTCTCTGCGCTTCCCTGACAGAGAAAACATATAGAATAATAGGGGGCAAAATCTTCTTTCATTCCGGCTCGGGCATACAAAATGTTTTCTCTTGCAAATCTTAACCATTCTTTAACCAGTTGAATTTCTTCTTTATTTTTTTTCATAAAGCACCTTTCCATCTTTAAAAATTTGATAAATATAAAATGGATTTTTTGCTCTAAAATTCCATTCTACTTCACTTGGTTTTCTCACAATTATATCAACAGGGAATCGTCGTCCTCGCAATAACGTATCTACCTTTCGCCTCATTATCCTACTGGATTCTTCACCATCTTTGATAATAAATAAATCTAAATCACTATCATTATTAAAATCACCCCTTGCATAAGAGCCAAATAATATAACCTTTTCCGGTTGAATTTCACG
>JAZDMF010000116.1:0-14208 GCA_043801235.1 Bacteroidota bacterium
CTTTACCTTTGTAGTACAATTTAAAACAAAAAACCATGATACAGCACGTAATGAATTTCATTCTCGGCACTGCCGCAACAGTAGGAACAGTCACCGCCATTGATGACATTGATCCCGGAACTTTTGGAACCCTTGAAGACCTGATAAAATATCTTATCAGCATCGTCGGCGGGATCCTCGCCACCATCATCATCAACCTGCTCAAGAAAAAATTTCCTGAGTGGTTTCAGAAACAGAAAAAATTATCAAAGTAAAATTCGGGCGCATCAAGACCGTATCAAGTCCGTATCAAGCCCACTAAAACGAATAAAAAAACAGAGCACCAAAACACAAATTTTTAATATTAACCTTTAAATCTCTTTCACCATGGCAATTGTTCAAAATCCCATCACTGGCAGAACCAAGAAAAAATTTGGTACTGCCGTTTTTTCCAAACAGTTTGGTAAAAACACCATGCGCACAAAACCTATTGAAGTGCGTAACCCCAAAACACTACTGCAAAAACAACAGCGCGCTAAGTTCACCCTGATGGTTGCACTGGCCCGTATGTTTATGGGCTTCATCCGCATCGCCTTCAAACAGGTCGCCATCGGAATGTCTGCTTTCAATGCTTTTGTAAGCGACAACATCACCAATGTGATCACCGGCGTTTATCCGGCTTACTCCATTGACTTCACTCAGCTGATTGTTTCTAAAGGAACACTCACCGGTGCTGATAGTGGAGCAGCTGCCGCAGTCGCTGGCCATAAAGTGGATATCAGCTGGGTTGATAATTCCGGAAATGGCGATGCGCTTGCAACCGACAACGCCATGGTCCTTGTAATAAACAATACCAGGAAAGCTGTCCTGCAGGATTCCACTACCAAGACAAGAGCTGATGAAGCTTTGCAGCTTACAGCGCCTGTCTCATGGGTGGGCGATACTGTTCACGCATACCTTGCTTTCAAAACTCCTGCAGGCAATAATATTGCCGATAGCGTTTTCCTGGCTTCTGTTATCATACTTGCTTAATTCTTTGTTCGGCTGGTTGGTTTCTTCCATGAGGCAGTTGTCGGCATCGTCCTTCAGCTGCCTTTTTTAGTAACCTCTCAAACCGTTCTTTTCAATCATAATTCTAAAATCGTAAATCTTAAATCTTTTTAATATGGCACGTATAAAACAAGGTTTTCTCGGCAACGCTTCCGGCAAGCTCGGTAACGTGGTCTTCGCAAGATGGCGCAGGCTTGAAACTGCAAGGCAGTATCAGCCCGACATTCATGATGCAAATTCACCCGGTCAGCAGAAGCAGCGCAACCGCATGGTGGCCCTGCTTGAATTTCTCAAACCCATCAATAAATCTTTTATCAGGCAGTATAACTCTCCTTATACAAAAGAATCCACGCCTTGGGCAAAAGCCATCCGCGACAACATGTCCGGTGTTTCTCCTGAAGGTTGTTTTCCTTTGCAGAACCTGAAGCTCGGTGTTCCGAGGTATCCTGCCCCGATAATTGAAAATGTAATTTACAATCCTTTCATCGATCAGGTTCATTTTAAGTATCAGCCTTCTGGCATCCTGCCACATTCAGAATCTCTTCCTTATCACGTCACTTCAGTGCTTGGCAAATATGCAACGCCTGATGGTCAGCATGAATTTGATGTACGACATCTGCTCTGTATGCTCCCCGATGATGAATTCTGGTGCTCCACTTACGACGGCTATGAAGAAATAGTGTACACTAATTTCTGGCATCATGGTGTTTTATTCTTCATTTATTACGATACCTATAATGAGAAGGTATATCAGAATCCTTTTGAAAATATTTCTTCTCCTGCATACTTTCAGCCTCGCTCCCTGCTTGAAGGGTTTAACACCAATGTTAAGGTAAACCTTGTTCCATCCAAGTCCATCACATGGCAATACAAGCATGAAGCAAATATCTGGTATCTTGATTTTAATATTAACTTTCTGAAAACACAGCTTACAACCCCTGCAAATTATACCCTTATTTTCTGGGCTGTTGGTTTGGTTAATAATGCTGTCTATCCTTCCGGTCCTTATGAATGGGATCTTCAGGAAAGCACATACGAGATCACCCTCGGCGAACATGGGATGCCTGGCTCTGCAATTTTATTGTATTCCATCTTTGACAAGAAGGGAGTCCAGGTCTCACGTTTCAACCGCATTTATATTGACAAAGGCAGCGATGAAAATACATACCCGTATTTCGACCAGCTTTTCCTTTGCAATTATTCTCATCCGGCTTCATTTGTTCTTTCAGGCAATCAGTGCGGTTTCTCAGGCAACATTGATGAACTCTTTTCAGATTTCATTGAGCTCTGGAATCAGGGCGTTATTCATGATCCCAGCGAACCCGAGCCTGTCACTGAATTCGGCCTGAGGATCACACCTCATGCTGATGGTGATTTGCACACTGCCGACTACAAAAGGGTAGAAGATTCAACATACTTCTTCGACATTGATCAGGACGCTCTTCTTGTGCCAGTGCCAAAACCCGGCTTTGCATTTTCTGCTTTTGCTGGCACAGATGCTGCCGATGTCGTGCCGGTCAGCGCAGATGTTCACAGCATAAAAATGTCAAAGGCTCGTGAACTCTCTGCAGTGTTTGTACCTCAACCGTAAATTATCATTCATTCATAAACCTTAAATCCTTTGAATTATGAAACCCATTATTCCAATAGACTACAATAATTTCAAAATAGAAGTGTTCAGCCCTGATGGAACATTTATAAAAAACGGCCAGATAAACTCTGAAGGTGTTTTTTATTGCCCTGGGCTCACTCCCGGACAAATGTACCTGGTAGTTTTTTCCTACGATGATATTTTACTGCTGTTAGCAGATTTCACCTGCACAGAAACCGGAAAAGTCGTTTATCTCAGCCCCTGTCACTTTGTTTTCAACAATGGCATTTCCATGGTTCCACCGAAAGCAGGAAATGAACTTGCCACCAAGATCAAGCGCAGGGAAGAATTTAAAGTTCCTTTCCAGCAGTGGGAAAAAAAGATCATCGGGAATTATATTACTGCGCATCGTGGCGAAACTTCCATGTGCGGCATGAATTACAGGCATCCGCGCTTTAAAGCGGGTGCAGCACTTGCAAAGACTGTGAAATAATAAACGGGGGTGAAATGCTTTAATTTGTCAAACAAAACTAATAATTCAATAATGCGCTGATATTCAGTACACATAACAAAAACGGTAATTTAGGCAGCTTCGTAAACCATTGTAAATACAGGGTTTTCTTAAAAGATGTACCTATATTGTACCCATTAAATGAAAATCCCGTGAAAACCTTTTGGTATCACGGGATTTCTCATTTTCAATGTGACCCCGACAGGATTCAAACCTGTGACTTTCAGAACCGGAATCTGACGTTCTATTCAGCTGAACTACGGGGCCAAAATTATTTGTGATTTAAGAATAATGATTTATGGTTTAGGCAGTTCATATTCATTATGCAAAAATAACAATTTGCGGCCATATCAAATTATTATACAATAAATAAGGTACTTTTTAGTTTATAAATGCTAAAGTTTGTAATATTGCAATAGAAATGCATCATGAAAATTTTTGTAAAAATCATTGTTTTGTTTTTATTCCTTTTCTGTGGAATTAATTATATTTTTTCACAGGGAGTAGCTATTGGCGAATGGCGTGATCATCTGCCGTATAACAGTTGCATCTCTATTACAGAAGGCGACGGGATGGTATACTGCGCTACTAAATATTCCGTTTTTTCGTTTGACAAAGACGATAACAGTATTGAACGTCTTAATAAAATTAATTACCTGTCTGACATAGGTGTAAGCAGGGTTATGTACCATAACGGGCTTCACATGCTTGTTGTAACGTACACAAACGGCAATATTGATTTAATTGAAAATGGCAGCACAGTCACTAATATTTCCGACATAAAAAGAAAACCCATTCCCGGTAATAAAACCATTAACAACATTTTATTTATAGACAATTATGCATATTTATCATGCGGCTTTGGTATTGTTGTTCTTGATCTGGAAAAAAAAGAAATTAAGGACACATACTACATAGGCCCTGGTGGAAGCCAGATTGAAATATTTGACCTGACTACCGATGGAGGTTTTCTTTATGCAGCCACCGAATCGGGAGTATATGAAGCTGATCTCTCAAGCCCATACCTTTCAAATTACCAGTATTGGACAAAGCATACCGAAATGCCTTATCCTGATTTAAAATATAATGCAATCGTTTATTTTAATAATGCTTTATATGTAAACCTTTCTTATGATGCGGGTGATGACTGTAATGACGATACTTTATTTAAATATCAAACAGGTGTATGGAATTATTTCGATTCAGCCAATTATGCAAACAGGTACGGGCTTCATGTCTTTAATAATGAACTGGTAGTAATTGATGATGGCGATATTAAGATATTTGATCAAAATGATACACTGAAAATCTGGACCTATAATTGGCCTGACAATCCTGTATATCCTGCCCCACGAGATGCAATTATTGATCCGGATCAAAATAATATTGTTTGGATAGCAGATGCAAACATAGGGATTATTAAAAACACTGGCATTTGGTCTTCTACAAATTTTCAACCTAACGGACCTGGAACAGCAAATGTTTTTGACATTGCCGTAGAAGGAAATAATTTATGGGTGGCGCCGGGCGGGCTTGACGGGACATGGAATAATATGTGGAATCAGGATGGATTATTTTCATTCATTGATGAAGAGTGGAGCACATACAACAAATCAAATGTCGACTCATTTCCTGCCGATCCTCCCGACACTAACACTATTTATGATGTAGTTTGTGTTGCAGTTAACCCCGCTAACCCTGCTATTGCTTATGCCGGAACATGGAGTAGGGGTTTAATCGAATTTACCAACCAGACTTTTACTCAGCTGTATAAAGAAGGCAACAGCTCACTGGTTGAGGGTAGCGGAAATAAGATACGGATTGGAGGAATAACTTTTGATTCTGATAACAATATGTGGGTCACTAACTCAGGAGTAAACAAAGCTCTTCATGTTAAAATGGCCTATGGCACATGGAAAGCATTTGATTTAAGCGGATATGTGAATCAAAACGAAGTGGGTGACATTATTATCGACAATCAAAATTGTAAATGGATGATTCTTCCGAGAAATAACGGCTTGCTTGTTTTTAACGACAATAACACAATTACAAACACCTCGGATGACCAGATAAAAAAACTGTCAAATACTTTGGGTAATGGCGGACTTCCAAGCAACAACCTATATAGCATTGCTGTTGATCTTGACGGAGAAATATGGGTGGGAACCGATAAGGGCATTGCTGTTTTTTATAATCCCGAAAATGTTTTTTCAGGCAGCAATTTCGATGCCCAGCAAATTCTGGTTGACCTGGACGGATACATTCAACCATTACTTGAATCGGAAGTAATAACAACCATAGCTGTTGACGGTGCAAACAGAAAATGGATTGGAACAGAACGGGCAGGTGTATTTTTAATGTCGGCCGACGGCACCCAGGAAATAGAACACTTCACCGATGAAAACAGTCCTTTATTCAGTAATACTATCAACACTGTTGCTATCAACCAGAATACCGGGGAAGTTTTTTTCGGTACCGACAAAGGAATTATTTCATACAAAAGTACAGCTACAGAAGGCGTTGATAACGACACAAGCATTGTTGTGTATCCGAATCCTGTCACAGAAAATTATACAGGCTATATCGGCATCAGGGGGCTTGCTGCAAATTCCGATGTAAAAATAACCGACATCAGCGGGACACTGATTTACCAGACCATTGCAGAAGGCGGACAAGCTGTTTGGAACGGTCGCAATTTCCAGGGGGAAAAAGCCCAGACAGGCGTATATCTTGTATTTTGTTCCAATGAAGACGGCAGCCAGACTGTTGTTGCTAAAATTATGATCATCAATTAAACATTCCCCGGCGATGCTCTTAAAAACAAAAGGTATCGTTCTGCATTCCTTTAAATATTCCGAGAAAAGCATCATTATTAATACTTATACCGACACACTCGGGCTGCAATCGTACATCATAAAATCAGCACGAAGCAGAAAATCGCGGATGAAAGCAGGAAATTTTCAACCTCTTTCAATTCTTGATATTGTTGCGTACCAGGGAAAAAAACAAGGCATGCATCACATTAAAGAAATCACGTCATGCAGGCTGTTTGAACAAATTCCTTACGACATGAAAAAAAGCGCTGTGGTTTTCTTCATAGCGGAATTACTTTATAAAACGCTGCGCGAAGATTCACCCAATAAAAATTTGTTCGATTTTATTGCCGGAGCTGTTGAAACGATAGATAAAACAAATGACAGGATTTCGGATTTTCATTTGCTTTTTATGATGGAACTGAGCCGGCATCTTGGCTTTTTCCCAAGAAATAATTTTGACAAGCAGCATACGGTATTTAATTTAATGGATGGCGTTTTCCAGGAACGAATGCCTGAACACCCATATTTTGCAGACGAAGCATTGAGCAGCCAGTTACATATTCTTCTGAATGCTTCTTTTGATAATTTTGCAGAAACACGATTTCCGTCATGTGTGCGACATGAACTTGTTCAGAAAATGATGGATTATTATCAAATACATATCAATGGTTTTACCGTATTGAATTCACATGTTGTGCTTGAGGAAGTATTTAATTAAAGAATGAAATCCTTAAACATCGCTCTCCATAAAATATCCGGGTTTTATTATGCCCCGCAGCTGATGCTTTTGCTGCTTCTTATTATTGGATACTGGCAGATTTCGACATTCCATTTTTCGCTTAAGTACGATATGATTGACTGCTATTATCCCTGGCGCTACATGGTTGGCGAATGCCTGCAGAACGGAATGCTTCCCTGGTGGAATCCCTATCAAACGCTGGGCTATCCTCTGCATGCCGATCCGCAAAGCGGTGCATGGTACCCTATTGCATGGATCATCGGTGGGATTTGGGGATATGATATTTATTCCCTGGAATTTGAATTTCTTCTTCATGTTTTCATGGCAGGCACAGGAATGTATTTTCTGGGAAGAGTGTTGTGTCTCACGAAAGGCGCATCGTTCCTGATTGCATCAGCATATATGTTTTCCGGGTTCATCATTGGCAATGCCCAGCATTTTACCTGGATCATCAGCGCTGCATGGATACCTTACATAATTTCTTATTATTTAAAATTTACAAATTCCAAAAAATACACCGATGCCCTTATTACAGGATTTTTTATGTACCTGCTTATTTCCGGTGGTTATCCTGCATTTGCTGTAATTCTATGTTATTTCCTGCTGTTGCTGTTTATTTATTTTTCCACAGGAACAGCAAAAAGAAAAGAGTGGAGAAATTTATTCCAATATGTAAAACTAAATTTCGTTTTCCTGATTTCCGCTTTACTTTTCAGTGCTGTTGTATTGGTTTCTGTTACAGAAGTAACTGCATACATCACGCGTGGAATAAAGCTTCCGCTGGAGGTGGCATTATTCAACCCGCTGTCACCGCAGTGCCTTGTATCATTTGTGCTTCCTTTTGCAGCAATAAAGGATATGGCATTTTTTAACACGGATCTTTCCATGACCAATATTTATTTTGGTTTATTGATTTTTATTTTTTTTATTTTTTCACTTTTTATTAAGAAATCTTCTCTTGTAAAAGTGTTTTTCTGGTGGGGCATTTTCTGCCTGGCTGCTGCTTTGGGCGAATACCTTCCTGTACGAAAACTTTTATACGATTATCTTCCCATGATGGGATTCTTCCGTTTTCCCAGTCTTTTCAGGTTGTTTTCCATTATTAGTTTTTTAATTGCTGCAGGATTTGCTTTTGACAATTATTTCAATTCTTTTCAAAAGAAAAAAAATATTTTATTGTTCATTCTTTTCCCGCTCCTGCTTTTCCTTATGGCTGCAATTGTTTACAGCAGGATGAAAGGCTATCTTACCATAACAGACTTTATCAAAAACGATTTGTTTATTTCTTCCGAACGTTCGATAATATGGCAGCACATCGCATTTCAATCTGCCGTTCAGATTTTGTTTTTAATATTGATGGTATTGGTTTTGCTGAAAGTAAAAGATGCGTTCTTGAAAAAAAGATTTTTTATAATAATTGCCTGTGCCGATCTGATATTTGCATCATGGCTAAATGAGCCATACACAACATATTCGCATATTTTCAGCACAAAGAATACCAAAGAAATAAGCAACACTTTTCCCGTAGGTTTTCCGCTGCCATCGTTAAAACATGTACTGATGTGCAATGATACATCAGGCCTGAGCAAAGGCACTTTCTGGAAAAACATGAATATTTTTCATAAACAGGTTGCATGGGATGGATTTACGCCTTTTAAATTTAAAGGATATGAAACCATGATTGACAGCTTTCCCGCGGTTTTCAGAAACACATTATCGAATCCGCCGGTATTTCTGAGCGATAAAATTTTTCCGTCGGATTCCATGAAATTTCACAACCATTATAAAATGTATGACCATCAGAATATATATATTGATGAAGCAGAAGTTTTTTCAGAATTTAAAAACAATCTGAATCATAATTCAGCCGACACAGTAATAATCGAGAAATTTTCTCCTTCGGAAATTGTTCTGAAAACACAAACTTCCGATAAACAACTTCTTTGCCTGCTTCAAAATTATTATCAGGGATGGGCGGCAAGCATAAATGGATCACCATGCAAAATTGAAACTTATTCCAAAGGTTTGATGTGTGTGTTGATTCCGGCAGGCACCAGCAAGGTAGAATTTTCTTATCACAACAATAAAATATTGATTGCTGCCTTTATATCGTTATTTAGCCTCTTGCTGTTTTTTCTGGTGATGATTATAATTTATACCCATCGCCTGCATTTACGGACAGGAAAGCGTCCCTTTATTCAGCCTGGCAACGGTCCCTGAAAAAAGAAAAAATTTACTTTGTATAAAAATCGATCATGTCCTGAATAGCTTTTGTGCAAACAGGACAAAAATTATCGTAGGAAATTGATTTCATGGTGCAGTCCTGCATGGGGCGGTACACTCCTTTAGCCTCATAACCCCCGCCTTCAAAAACACCTACGACATCCTTGTATTTATCAGTAACAGGGGTAGGTGTCGGAATATCTTTTCCCATCATGCTTTTCCATTTTTTATCGAAATTTACCAGCGTGGTAAGGTTGGGTTCCCACGGTTCCACATCTTTCGGGTAAAAGTTTTCAGTTGGTACTGACGAATCATAATATTCGTCACCCAGCCCTGCAAAAGTATGCCCGAGCTCATGTATGCATACATAATTGGCATACTCATTATCTGCAGCGCAGGTATAGTACTGGTTATATATGCCGCCGCCGCCATATTTGCTGGTGTTTACAAGTATGAATATCTGATCGTATGGGGCATTTGAAGCGACATCATGAAGTTTTTTATTATCGTACGTCATGAGGTAACGTTCCGAATCGAAAGTATAAAAAGTTGTACCGACAGCCGTATTCTTCCAGATATTATCGCCGGGTATATCGGTGCCCGAATCGAACGACCATGCTTCAATACCCCAGATATTAATTTTTCCCTTGTTTTCCTTATATGGAGAAGATCCGAAAATATAGCCCGAAAAACGTTCGCAGTCCTTTTTGAATTTAGCCATTTCTTCGCGGGTATATCCATCGGGAATAATAACAATATCAACCCTTTTTGATGATTCACCGTTATATGCTATTTTAAAACTGCTGCTTCGGTTCTTTTTTTCAGCAGAAATAAAATAGCTGGAAGGATCGATCACATATTCGAATTTTATATTCCATATATTTTTTTTGTCACGGCTGTAAAATTCTGTTTTTATTGTTGCTTTCGGATAGGGCATGGTAATGGTTTCGGAAAACGCTTTCGTGGTGGTCTTGGCTTCATCGGTGGTGCGCCATTCGGCAAACATGGAAGAAAAATATTTTGTAAAAAGTACTTTACCCGAAGCTTTGTCGTAAGCAATAAATTTATAATTGCCATAATTAAAGGTGTCGACCAGGTTTGTTTTGGAACCACCCCAGAGCGATTCTTCCATGAGTTCGTCAATGGCATAATACTCCGTTGAATCATCACCCGAATGAATATAGTCAATGCGCAGGGTTTTGCTCTCAAAATAAGTGTCGAATTGTGCGGCAGCCTGAAAACATATGGCGAAAAGAATAAAAAGGAAGGAAATAATTTTTTTCATAACGAAGTTGTTAAATTTTTGCGTGAAAATACAATTTTTAATGTTTAATTTTTGAACAGGGTTGCAATTACTGTGTTTTTTTTAAAGAAAATATTTTGCAGATTAAAAAAACTATTATATTTGGAATCATCAATCAATATGTCGTACTGCAAAATTATAGTATCTCCCTTCGCTCAAAAACTGTTCCTTAATATCAAGGAACGGGATAAATATTCCTTTTAATATAATTCTTAATTCATACTGTAAGCGTTTTCAACCGGCTGAATGGGATTAGTGCCTTCTGCCGGAAGCAAAAGGTAAATTAGTAATAGTAAAAAATCAATATATGATAACCGAACAATTAATTAATCCAGAAAGCATTGTGGTTGTCGGTGGTTCTAACAACATCAGCAAGATCGGGGGGAAAGTTTTATACAATCTGAAAGATGGTCATTTCAAAGGCAAATTGTATGTTGTTAATCCTAAAGAATCTGTAGTTCAGGACATCAAAACTTTTTCTAACGTCATGGAATTGCCCCGGGTTGAACTGGCCGTACTGGCCATCAATGCAAAATTATGTGTTGAAACAGTTGATGTGCTTGCAAAACAAAAAGGCACGCGGGCATTTATCATATTATCTGCAGGTTTCAGTGAAGATAATGAAGAAGGGGCACAACTTGAAAAACAAATAGTTGAAATTATTGATAACACTGGCGGCTGCCTGATCGGCCCTAATTGTATCGGTTATCTTAATTCAAATTATAGCGGGGTATTTACCACACCCATTCCCAAGCTCGATCCCATGGGTTGCGAACTTATTTCCGGTTCAGGCGCAACTGTCGTATTTATCATGGAATCGGGCATGCCTAAAGGTCTGACTTTTTCAAGCATATATTCCCTGGGTAACTCGGCACAGATGGGAGTCGAGGATGTCCTTAAATATCTGGACGAAAGTTTTGATGCTGAAAAAAGCTCAAGGGTGAAGCTGCTTTACATGGAAAACATCAAAAAGCCGAAAGAGCTTTTGAAGCATGCATCATCTTTGATTCGCAAGGGATGCAGGATCGCTGCCATAAAATCGGGTTCGTCCGATGCGGGCAGCCGTGCCGCCTCATCGCACACAGGCGCGCTGGCATCACCCGATGCAGCTGTTGATGCCTTATTCCGAAAAGCAGGGATCGTCAGGTGCAACAGCCGGGAAGAACTGACATCGGTAGCATCGGTCTTCATGCACAAAGAATTTACAGGTAAAAACATTGCCATCATTACCCATGCAGGTGGCCCTGCAGTAATACTGACTGATACGCTTTCCAACGGCGGGTTTGTAATTCCCCTCATTGAAGGCCCTAAAGCCATGGAATTGCTTGGGAATTTATTTCCCGGATCATCGGTAGCCAATCCCATTGATTTTCTTGCTACAGGGACTGCAGAACAGCTGGGGAAAATAATTGATTATTGCGAGAATGAATTACCAAATATTGATGCGATGATCGTGATCTTCGGAAGTCCCGGCCTGTTCGAAGTGTTCGATGTCTACAGGCTGATTGATGAGAAGATGAAGATATGCAGGAAACCTATTTTCCCTGTGCTGCCGTCAATTTTTAATGCTGAAAAAGAAATAAAAGATTTTTTATCAAGGGGAAGGATAATTTTCCCTGAAGAAGTTGCATTGGGCGAAGCCCTTATAAAAATCTATCATACTCCCAAACCTGCACCGGAAAATATTAAGCTGCCTGTAATTGACCAATATAAAATCCGTAAAGTAATTGATAGTGCAGCCAATGGTTATTTATCGCCGGATGAAGTTCAGGCATTGCTTGATGGCGCTGGAATTCCGCGTGCCAGAGAGTTGGTTGTAATGACAAAAGAAGATGCGATAAAAGCTGCTGGAAAATCAGGATACCCTGTAGTGATGAAGGTGGTGGGACCTGTTCATAAATCGGATGTCGGCGGTGTTGTTCTGAACGTAAAAGATTCCAAAACTGTCGGAGCTGAATTTGAAAGAATGATAAAAATAAAAAACACCATTGCAATTCTTATTCAGCCGATGCTTTCGGGAACCGAATTGTTTGCGGGGGCCAAAAAAGAAGATAAATTCGGACACATGGTGCTCTGCGGACTTGGCGGCATTTTCATTGAAGTTTTAAAAGATGTAAGTGCCGGCCTTGCCCCGTTGGCCAAAGATGAAGCATTGAGAATGATTCGCACTTTAAAATGCTATGGTATCATTAAAGGCGCCAGGGGACAGGAAGGCGTGAATGAAGAAATTTTCGCAGACATTGTAGTAAGGTTATCTGCGCTTGTTACCGTTGCTCCTGAAATTTTTGAAATGGATATTAATCCTTTGCTTGGCAATAAAGATAAGGTAGTTGCAGTGGACGCAAGAATAAGAATTGAAAAATAAAATATTAAAAATATTATGGCTCGTTTTAATGAAATAGCAGAATCAAAAGCCGGAAGCAAATTCATTTTACAGGGCAACGAAGCTTTTGCATTAGGTGTTATACATGCCGGTTATCATGCCGCCGACGGTTATCCCGGAACGCCCAGCACTGAAGTAATAGACAAATCACTGAAATATGTTCAGGATAGAATTACCGTAGGCTGGTCGGTAAATGAAGCTGTTGCTGTTGGTGTTGCAGTAGGGCATTCCATGGCCGGTTCCGATGTGGTTGTTACTATGAAGATACCCGGCGTTTTCCAGGCAGGAGATGCTATTTCCACATCAGCCTTCTTTACTGCTGAAGCCGGAGCACTGGTAATTTACGCAGCCACCGACTATGTTCCATCCAGCACGCAACATGTGATCGACTCAAGGTATTTTTTCAGTTCTTCGCGCCTTCCTGTAATTGAACCAAGGAATCATCAGGATATTTATGAAGCTGCTTTTACCGCAGCGGATATAAGCAGAAAATTTCATACACCGATGGTTATTCTTACATCAGGAATATTGGCCCATTCCGAAGGACTGGTAATTACGCGCGAACCCAGAACAATTACTAAACGGGCTCTGCCCGAAACACTTCATGCATGGATGCTTATGCCCGGCATTGCACGCCAGAATTATAATAAAGCGACCCGCGAACGTATTCCGCAAATTCAGCAATGGCTTGAAAATTCAGATTTAATTTCTGAAGAAAAAGGAAACGAGAACTGGGGTATCATCCTTTGCGGTGAAAGCAATATTATAGTGAGGGAAGCATTAAAAAATATCAATAAAAAACCACCTATACTTTCGCTCGGAATGACTTATCCTTTACCGAAAGAAAGAATTAAGAAATTTGCATCAGGCATTAAAGGAAAAATTTTTGTTTTTGAGGATGGCGACAGATACCTTGAAACTCAAATCCGCCTTTTATCAATCCCTGTAATTGGCAAGGAAGAAAACGGTATCATTACTGACTGGTCGCCACAGATGGTGATTGAGCAATTATCAAAACACATTAAAATCGATTATAAAATAAATAAAAAAGAGATTGATATTAAGCCTTTGATGAGACCTCCGTCAATTTGCCCCGGCTGTCCGTACAGGGCATTCGCATTATGTGTTGACAAATTAAAGAAGAAGAAAAAAATATATGCGGCTTTTGGCGATATCGGTTGTTCCAGTTTGTTATATTTTCTTAATGCACTTGATACGGTTTGTTGCATGGGCGCTTCGGATACAACGAGACAAGGTTTTGTTTTATCACTTCCTGAATATGCTTCAAAAACCATCAGCATTATTGGCGATTCGTGCGAATGCCATACAGGGCTTGATGCGACAAGAAATGCTATTTTCAGACATACGCCCGGCGTGAAAGTGATTTTGGATAATTCGGTAACGGCCATGACGGGAGGGCAACCTGCTCCCAGCAGCAAGACAAATCTTGCAGGTATGCCAAACATATTCAACCTGAAACGCGCTGTTGAAGCAGAAGGCGGAAGAATGGTAGTGGTAGATTCATATAATTTAAATAAAGTTGATAAAGCCCTTACTGAAGCGCTTGAAGAAGCAGAAAAAGGAAATTTTACCACTATGATTCTTGAAGGGCT
>JAZDMF010000128.1:0-13403 GCA_043801235.1 Bacteroidota bacterium
GTAGGAATTCTGGAATGCGCCTGTATTGAACCACACGCTTGCATCGAATTTATTCCTGTAATTGAAATATCCGGCATTCACGTCAATGCCAAGTTTCAGGCCATCGTATCCATTCCACCAGATATTGGGACCTGCAAAAAGTTCATATTTAATGCGGCTGGCCTGTGTAACGATATTTGCATCATAAGCCAGGCTTAAAGGAAATTTCTTGCTGTTATTTAGATAATTTATATCAGCGAGCCTGTTTGTGGGATCAATAATCACATTCGATATTCCTTCAGGAATACTTACAGTTGCAGTATATTTTTTATTGAGGGAATTGAATCCGTACCATTTGGAAAGCATGGTTGCTCCTGTTTTTTTTACAAACCAGTTATTGGGTATATGAAAATTATAAACAGAATCGTTTTTTGAAATAACGGTAAAATCAACAGGCATCTGCATCAGTCCTTTTCGTTTGAAAGTTATTTTAAAAGAATCTGTTTTGCTGATTTTTTTTTACAGATGTTACTGCATAGTCAATTGTTTTATTTGTTTCAAGCCATTCGTCAAAAAACCATGTGAGATCGGTATTTGTATACTCAGTAAAAGCATCGCGGAAATCCTGAAGATAAGGATGAGCGAATTTCCATTTATCAAAATAATATTTCATGGCGTTTGAGAACAGCGAGTCGCCCAGCACATACTTCAGGTTATAAAGCATAGTAGCGGTTTTGCTGTATGTCTGCCTGTAAAAGCTGCTGTACGGGAAACTTCCTCCGAACATATCGGAATGCGTGTTCAGTTGCACGCCATCGGTTTTCATTGCATTTTCATAGTAGGGAAAATAAGCCCACCGGTCAACAGGTGAATATGTTTTTGTAAAGTGCCTTACATGCCCTGACTTTATTGGTGTTTCAATAGGCTCTGATTTAATAAGGGTGTCAAGGAAAGATGTAGTTATGAGTTGGGTGAATCCTTCATCAAGAGCAGCCCTGTACGTTTCATTATTCCCGACCTGACCAAAAAACCAGTTATGGCCAACTTCATGCGCTAATATGTATTTGTAATCAGGGTCAAGTCCGCTGTCCATTGTGAGCATGGGGTACTCCATTCCCGATTGTGCATCGGAAACAATTATTTTGGGATAACAGTACATTCCGAAATTTTCCGAATAGAATTTTATAACTTTCGCTGTATATTCAGCGGCATTCTGCCATTTTGAAGCATTTGATTCCATGGCGAGTGCGATACAATTTATTCCGTTCCATTGAGCGGTCCCGATTCTGAAAAAAGGATCTGCCAGAAAAGCAAAATCATGAACATTATCGGCATGAAATTTCCAGGTTTTCTTTTGTGTGCTGTCGTATGGAATAATGATAGATGGCGTTTCGTACAAAGGTTTGTCCTTGAAATTTTTGATATATAGTTTTGCTTTCAGTGTATCTGGCAGCACTTCGTTTTCATTTTGCAGAATGCCTGTGGCATCCACAATAAAATTGTTTGCAAAAGTCAGTTCAACATCGTAAGCTCCGAAATCGCCATAAAACTCATGCCCGAGATGCTGGCCGGTTTCCCATCCGAAAACACGATCATAAACACAAATGCGGGGATACCAGTGTGCGCCGTTATAATGCTTGAATCCATAGTCATAAAAAACTCTCATTCGGCGCCAGGTGGCAGCAATATCAAAATATGTTTTGAATTTTATTTTAAAAGTTACCGATTCTCCGCTAAGCAAAGGCTTTTCCAAAATGACTTTCAGGATGGTGTTATCGGTTTCTGTTTTCAGTTCTTTGCTATCGGAACTGATGGATTCAACTTTGATGTTCCATTTCCGCATTTCATAAATCCCGTAATAGGGTGTTTGGCCAAGGCTTTTCATTAATGCGTCATAGTATGATTCCGGCTGAAATGCATTCTGATAAAGATGAAAATAAATACAATTCAAAGTATCGGGTGAATTATTCCAGTAGGTCAATTCTTCATTTCCGGTAAGTATATCGGTCTTTTCATCAATATTTGCTTTAATGTTGTAATAAACATCCTGCTGCCAGTAACCTTCATAAGGCATCCGGTTTTTCCAGTAATAAATATTATCGGCGCTGCGGTAAAAAGCAGCTCCGGTCTGTGCTGATATTTCAATGCAGAAAATAAAAGCAAGAAAAGAAAAGAAAAATATTTTTCTCATCATGATGTTGAATTATGAAAATTAAAAATACGAAGATATATTTTAACTACGAATTATAAAAAAAATGAACAGTCGACCCAGAATATTATTTTGATGTGCTAAATAGAGATTCCTCATTCCACTTCGCTGCATTCGGAATGACAATTTCATTTATTATTTGGGGGATGAAAGGTGGGGGCAAAGCGCCGACAAAGTTGGCACTTTGCCCCCACCTTTACCTTATCTACCATAATAAAATTGTCATTCCGAGCAAAGCGAGGAATCTGTTTATAATTATTACAGCACATCAAAATAATATTCTGGGGTGTAAAGGCAAATATGTGTTCTATTAGTTTATGTCAGGCTTTATGATGAAGCGAGAACTGCACTCTTTCTACTTTCCCTCCAAGCGGAGGGTTTAGTTTTGCCACGGTAATGTTTATGTCTTTTACGCTTGGAAATTTTTTTATAAGCGCATCCCTGATTCTTCGTGTCACATGTTCTATCAGAGATGAAGGGATTGCCATTTCAGTTTTTACAGCTTCATAAACCTTTTGGTAATTTATTGTTTTGGAAAGATTGTCTGTAAGTTCAGCATCTTCAGATTCTGTAAAAAACTCAACATCCACCATGAATCTGTTTCCCGTTTTCTGCTCTTCTTCATGGCAGCCATGATAAGCAAAAAACTCCATTCCATTCAATGCAATTAATCCCATAAATTTATTTTTGACTGTTGTGCGGTTATGTTTAGCGCTGTTGTGCCATGCTGAATGAAGTGAAGTATCTTTATTACAGATTCATCGTTTCACTCTGAATCACAAACGATATTATTATTAACCGCACAACGAATTTTAGCACACGAAAATAAAGATATTCCCTGAACTTTTCCAGATATAATGCCCAAATTTCAAATCCAAAGCCCCAAGTTTTAAGCCCAAAGCCCCAAAAAAGGAATAAGATGACCAAGCATATATTCAAAATTAAAACTTCTTTCTCTGTTTGATTGGCGGGCAGTCATTTTAATTTTATTCATTATTTCCCATGAGAAAATTTTCCTTTGAATTTTGGACTTGGAACTTTGGACTTGGAACTTATATTATTACACTTGATTCGCATATATAATGAAATCATCTTACTTTTGCATGCTATCTTTATAAATGTATGGAAAAAAAAACCGAAAAGTCTCTGAACTTCATTCACGAGATCATTGAAGATGATATAAAAAACGGAAAGAACGAAAGCCGCGTACATACCCGTTTCCCGCCTGAACCTAACGGATACCTTCATATTGGCCATGCCAAATCCATTTGCCTGAACTTCGGAACTGCAATTAAATACGATGGATTATGCAATCTCCGTTTCGATGATACAAATCCGGTAAAAGAAGATACTGAATATGTTGATTCAATAAAGGAAGATATCCGGTGGCTTGGATTCAGTTGGGACGACAGGGAATACTATGCATCCGATTATTTTGAAACATTATTTGAATACGCTGTTTTTCTTATCAAAAAAGGAAAAGCCTATGTGGATGATTTGAGCGCAGAAGAAATCGGTAAATACCGCGGAACCGTTACGCAAGCAGGAAAGGAAAGCCCTTGCAGAAACCGAAGCATTGATGAAAATTTAGATTTATTCAGTAAAATGCGTGCCGGTGAATTTCCTGACGGGGCAAAGGTGTTACGTGCAAAAATTGATATGGCGCATACCAATATGATGATGCGTGATCCTGTTATTTATCGCATTCTGCATACCGATCATCACCGCACAGGCAATAAATGGTGCATCTATCCTATGTATGATTTTGCTCACGGGCAATGCGATTCCATTGAACGCATCACGCATTCCATTTGCACATTGGAATTTGAAATACACCGCCCATTGTACGACTGGTTCATAAAGGAAATTGAAATTTATGCACCTCAGCAAATTGAGTTTGCGCGACTGAATCTGAATTATACAGTGATGAGCAAGCGCAAACTTCTTGAATTGGTGCAGGGCGGATATGTAAAAGGATGGGACGACCCGCGCATGCCCACTCTTTGCGGAATGAGGCGCAAGGGCTTTACACCAGAATCAATCCGGAATTTTGCAGACATTGTGGGTGTTGCACGCCGCGATAATGTAATTGATATCGCATTGCTTGAACACTGCCTGCGCGAAGATCTTAATAAGAGGGCTATCCGCAGAATGGCTGTAATAAACCCGGTGAAACTCATTATTGACAATTATCCCGACGATCTTTCAGAAGAACTGGAAGGACTTAACAATCCAGAAAACCCTAACGGCGGAAGCAGGAAAATCCCATTTTCAAAAGTGGTGTACATTGAACGGGATGACTTCATGGAAGCCCCTGTACCCAAATTTTTCCGCATGTTTCCCGGAAACGAAGTGCGCCTGAAATATGCTTATATTGTAAAATGTACGCATGTCGTAAAAAATGAAAAAGGTGAAATTGCAGAAATACATTGCACCTATGATCCGGAAACCCGCAGCGGAATGCCGCAAAGCAGCCGCAAAGTAAAAGCAACCATTCATTGGACTTCAGTGAAGCACGCTGTTGAAGCGGAAGCACGCTTATATGACAGGCTGTTCAGCAAAGAGAATCCCGATGCAGTGGAAGAAGGCTGCGACTGGAAAGAGAACCTGAATACCGATTCACTGAAAATTGTAAAATGTTTTGTAGAGCCTAATTTTGAAAATGCGTTAACCCCGGCCAAATACCAGTTTGAACGTATCGGATATTTTTGTGTCGATCCGGATTCATCAAAAGAAAAACTTGTTTTTAACCGAACGGTAACCCTTAAAGAAGGCTGGACAAAAATGGCAAAACCATAGAAGAAAATTTTATATAAAAATCCAAAATAAGATAAATCATCTTGTGTTTCCCGCCAAATTGAAGGCTTTTGTTTTAATGCCCCCCTTGCTCGCCTCGCGGCAAAGCGGGCCGGCGTGCTTTATAAATAAAGTGTTTTTCATTAAGTCTGCGTATATTTGTAAAAAATTTATTACGGTTTGCTGAATATCAAAGCTTGTACTGATGACAAAATTCCCCGATTTCATACCTTCTAAGCTTCCGGGCATAGGCACATCCATTTTCACAGTGATGTCGCATCTGGCTAATGAGCATAAAGCAATAAATCTTTCGCAGGGCTTTCCTGATTTTGACTGCAGCGATAAACTGAAAAGCCTGGTGACTTACTATATGAAAAAGGGATTCAATCAGTATGCGCCCATGCAGGGCATCATGCCTCTGCGGGAAGTGATTGCTGAGAAGACCGAGTATTGCTATTCCGCTGTTTACAATCCCGAAACTGAAATTAATGTCGTGGCAGGGGCTACAGAAGCATTATTCTCGGCTATTTCAGCATTTGTACGCGAAGGCGATGAGGTGATTGTTTTTGAACCCGCCTACGACAGTTATGTTCCTGCAATTTTACTGAACGGTGGAACGCCCATATATGGAAATCTGAGTGCGCCCGATTTCCGGATCAACTGGGATGAAACACAGAAGATGGTGAACCAGCGAACACGCATGATCATTATCAACTCGCCCCATAATCCCACGGGCAGCACTCTCGCTTCGGAAGACATGAAGCAGTTGGAAAAGATCACGAAAAACACAAACATTATTATCCTGAGCGATGAAGTTTACGAACATATTATTTTTGACGGCAAAGAACATCAGAGCATTTGCTGCTATCCGAAACTTGCTGAAAGAAGTTTGGTGGTAAGTTCTTTCGGAAAAACATTTCATACCACCGGATGGAAAACGGGTTACTGCCTTGCACCGGAAAACCTGATGGCCGAATTCCGCAAAGCACATCAGTTTGTTGTGTTTGCCGTGAACACACCAATACAGTATGCCGTGACGGATTTTGTAAAAGACAAAGAAAATTATATTCACCTGCATGAATTTTATCAGAAGAAAAGAGACTATTTCAATAACGCTGTTAAAGGTTCGCGTTTTAAAATAAATCCGTCAGCAGGAACATATTTCCAGTTGCTTGATTACAGCGCAATAACCGACGAAAAAGAAGCCGACTTTGCCATAAGACTTACCAAAGAACACAAGGTGGCATCCATACCGGTTTCTGTATTCTATCATAAAAAAAATGAGAACAAAGTTTTGCGTTTCTGTTTTGCAAAAGGTGAAGAAACCATGGATAAAGCCACTGAAATTTTATGCAGGATCTGACAGTTGCAATTATTCAATCTGACCTTACCTGGGAAAACGCTGAAGCGAATCTTGCACGTTTTGACAACTGGCTTGCCCGGATAAACAAGCCTGCCGATTTGATTGTTTTTCCCGAAATGTTCAACACGGCTTTTTCGATGAACCCTTCGGTGTGCGCTGAAAACCCTGACGGAAAAACGATGCTGTGGCTGCAGGAAAAAGCGGCAGAAAAAAATTGCGTTATTACTGCCAGCCTTCTGACTAATGAGAACGGCAAATATTTTAACCGGTTGATCTGGATTTCTCCCGATGGAAAATACCAGCATTACGATAAAAAACATTTATTCCGTTTTGCCGGAGAACATGAAGTTTTTTCAGCAGGAAAAGGAAAGATAACTCCCGAAATTAATGGATGGAAATTTCGTCCGCTTGTATGTTACGATCTGCGCTTTCCTGTATGGTGCATGAATTCGTACACCGACGGCGGGTTTGAATTTGACTGTCTTTTATTTATCGCCAACTGGCCCGATAAACGCCGTGATGCATGGTTGTCGCTGCTGATGGCGCGCGCCATAGATAATCAGGCATACGTTATTGGTGTTAACCGCGTGGGCGTCGATGGCAAGGGAAATTACTATTCGGGTGACTCGATGATTATTGATCCCAAGGGAAATATCATCGTTCAGATTCCCGCATACGAAGAAGCCATTGAATTTGCCATCCTGTCATATTCCGAAATGCAAATCCATCGCGACCATTTTCGCGTGGGCCCCGACTGGGATAAATTTAAGATGGAAGATTAATTCAAACCGAAGCCTCATCAGGAAGAGGCATTTTTTCTTTTTCACAAATTTCCTTAAGCCCGTTCAATGACCATTCCGATGTATAATCATAAAAATATCCGAAAGGGCGTTTTAAAAGATCGATCAGATAAACGGTTTCTGGGTCAATGCTGTTTCCGGAAAATTTTCCAAGAGAATCCCATTCTTTGAAAACAAGTTTCAGTGTCATGAATGTTGCAGGTTCGACATGTGAAAGGATTACGTTGCCGATTCCTTCTTTCAGTATTTCCTTTCTTGCCCTGTTGATATGCCTTTCTCCGAGTTCGTTCAAAACCTGAAGGTATTTTTCAAAAAGTATATATTCATTCAGCAGAAAAATTATTTCACCCGGTTCCATTTTTTCCCAGAATCGTACAGGATGCTGAAGGCAAATAAAACGGCCCAGCATGAATGATCCCGCATTGAACCCTTTTATCTGGCGGCTATTGCACAACCCTGTAATTTTTTTAAAAAAGAAGGCCTTTCTGTCAACGGTAAAAAGTTCATAGATCATATGCTGATCCTGGTGTGTTCCCAGTTCGCTTTTCAGAATCTGCTCGGCATACAGGTTCATGTTGGAATCAAGCCATTTGTTTGCCAGTTTATTTACCTTCTCATGATTCTTCTGAAGATCGTTGCGGATTATTTTAATAAGATCGTTCAGCGTTCCGATTTCATTATGATCAAGTGATTTGACAATGGTTTGATATTTTTCGTATGCTTCTTTCATATTTAAAAAAACTTTTTCTTCTTTGGGCAGCAGGTCGAGTTTCCGGCCTTCCAGGAATTTCTGAAAACGTGCGGGCGCATAATTTGCCTTTCCGATAAAAATCATACGATGCTTGCTTGATAAAGTAATCCAGTCGCCTTCATTAATAATTTGTCCGTCTTTATTCTCTAATGCTGAACTCGGCAGTTTCACCTGGTATTTGTGCAAATTAATAAATGCAGGAACGCCATAGCCCAGGCATGATGTGACAACATGAACTGCCGCTGGCGTTAGGCTAATGATTGCATCAAGTTCGCAAAGAATTATCGTATCTGCAGGGACATAGGTTTCCCTGCAAAGGCAAACTTTTTCGCCTCTTCCTTTGGCTTCCAGCGCCTTTAAAGAAGAAAAATACAACCTTGCTGAAACAGCCGAGCGGGGAAGTACGGATATGCCCCTGCAAAAAAATGTCAGTTCCCGGAATGATTTATCGTCAATGCGCTCTGAAAAGATTTGTTTCAGGTGGTAGGGCTGAATAAGCCTGATCACCCTTTCTCCTGATATGATCCTGTTTTCGTATAAATCAATCGATGACAAGAGAGTCGACCGCCCGGTAAGTTCTGAAGCATTCAGTTGTAAAATGGCAAAAAGATGTGTCGTTTTATGGGTTTCGGCTGCAAATTCAATGGTGACAGGCGATTCCAGTGAGGCTTCGAGCTTTGGCAGGCAGGGTACAAAATGGTAAACAGCCGGAAATGTATTTTTTATTTCCTCCCTTTTAAAAAATTCCGTATCGGTTCTTTCTATATTGCCCGTCATGATGTCATCGCCGAACATATTTCTGACGCTTTCTATCTGTATTCCTTTTCCCGTGCGGGAATGACGGCTGTATAACACACCCGGATACGATTCGTCGTTGCGAACAGTCCATACCATTTTCTGCATAATAATGGAAGGATAGGACATATCGCCCTTTTTCAGCGTATAGATCAGGTCACGGTTCTTTAAGAAAAATTCATTAGTCTTATCAACCAGAAAAGAAATTTGCGCGAGGGGATCCCTGAGAATATTTTCATTGCAGCGTTTAATTTTATCTGTCAAAACACTAATTTTCTTTTCTATGTCGGTAATGGAAAAATACGATGTGACAGGTAGACAAATTTCGTTTACGGCATCGTGCGGAAATAAAACTTTATACAAGGTCTGTAAATTATTTATGTAAATTTTTCCTGCAACAACCACTCCGTATTTTGTTTTAAGCGCATGGTAAACAGTTTCGTTAATTCCCGCATTCAGGTATGTGGGCAGGAATCCGGGAATATAAAATGAGGTTGCGGAGCGCATGGCAAAAACCAGGGGGTTTTCTTTGCCGCCAAGCTGCATCCCGGTCATTTTTTCCAAATTTTCTATTGCATTTATAAGATGGGTTTCCTTTTCCTGAACTCCTGAAAAAAATGTTTTGGATGTAAGCACGCAAAAATCAGGAACAGGGTATAACTTTTGAATGAGGTCAAGTAAAATGGCTCCTTTCTGGCTTATCTGATCTCCGCTGTATTTATTAGGTGTAGAAGAGGGAACGACGAAATCATTTTCAATAAAAGAAATATTCCTGAGTTGCTCCTTCTTTTCTTTTTTGTATTGCTGTCTGTGTTTTTCAATTATTTTTTTTGTTTCATTTATTCCTTTGTCGGATTGTAAAAGATGATGCAAATATATTTTTCCCTGTTCCCTGTCGTTCTGGCATAAAAAAGGGATGTCGAAAAAATGGGCAAAAATTACCTTGGGCTGTGAATCCTTTTTTTCAAAATATTCAACTTCCGGTTGTAAATAGTTACTTAATATTTCATGATTTCCCCGTATACTATTCTGCAGAAAAAAGTAAGTCGTGTTATAGTTAGAATAACTTGCCCTGACTTTATAATCATAAATACTGCTGCTATTCATATCATTGATCTTTTGTATTAAACCTGAAAAAAAAGAAAATTTTTTACTGGTTGTCGTTGCCTCCTGCTGGCTGCCAACTGCATACTTATCTTACTTCAACTTCCCCTTCAGCCAGCTATTGTAATTTATCATTTCGGTATCATCAATTCCTTTATCGTCGCTCTGTTTCATAAAGTTTTTAATACGCGCCGATAACGTTTTATTCTTTTCTATTTCCTGAGTGACCATCATTGATAAAATAATTTCAATAAATTCTTTTTCTCTTGCATTTTCTTCTTTACTGAAAATATCTGCATAATCTTTTTTCAGTTGTTCTATCCGGTGTTCAAGAAAATCAAAGTCATTCAACTCGAAGCGGATAATTAATTCCGTTACGCTTACCTTGAATTTAAATGCATCATCAGTATTTTTATAACCATCATGCATGTATAACTTATTAAGGTTTGATATGGCTTTGCGGTAATCTTTCTTGTCGAACCACTGGATCCCGAGATTTAAATAAACGAACACTTCATAGTAAGGAGTATTTTTAATTTTTTCATTATGTTTTAATTCCTCCAGCACTTCAATAGCTTTATCAGTATTAATACCAGAATAATTTATCACCAGTGAATGATAATAGAAAAACATATACTTATCGTATAGCAAAGCATTGTATTCCTCCATTGCAGATTTCAGTTTATCTGCGTATTCAAGGGATTCCTTTTGTTTTTTGTTTTTAAAAAGAGTGTTCACCAGGTAAGTGAGTATCTGAAGTTTTATATGATGGTTGGTCTTCGTGAACAAGCACGATTGATTAAACTGCTTGTATGTTTTTAAAAGATACACTTCGAGAGTGGCAAAATCATGGCGCTGCAGGAGTATGCGGCTTACCGCCTCGTAAATGCGGAACTGAAGCAATGAACTGTTTTTTAATTCTTCATCATTCGACACTTCGTTCACTGTTTTCTCGAGTACTTTAAAAATGGGATTTTCACTGGGAGAAAAATTCTGCGTGATTTTTAATTTATAAGTCACTACTGTGAGAATATCATCAATCTGCCTTATTTTGCTGATCTTTTCTGAATTCAGTTTGCGTTTGTTTAAATATTGCTCTGGGTTTATGCTTACCACTTCGCCTGAAAGCTTAAGAAAATCAATATAAATAAGATCGAGTAGTTCGAAGTTTTCAATTTTAACGGCTTTTTTTTCCGCCTTCTGCAAAAAATAATTTGCCACATCATACTTGTTTTTGTTCATGTAATATTTGGCGAGTGAAAGCAAAAAGAATATATATATGGTATCGTCCTTTTCAAAATGCTGCAGAAAAATACTGGTGTTCAGATCCTGCGCAAGGCGGTGTTTCAGGCGGTAGAAAGAATTTTTTTCCTTCGTTTTATACAACGAAGGAAATATTTTTTTTTCATCATATTTCTCGCCAGATTTTTTAATATAATCGAAAAGCCTGATGTCCATGCGGTCCTTATCGGCATTGGTGCGCGAAAGATAAAGCTTGAAAAAGCGGATATCTTCCTTGTTCATTCCCTGAACGATGGTATTTATTATGTCCATAAAAGAAATTTACATTTTACTGTTAAATTTGAAGTCCGCATAAGGCGTCATTCGTCAATAGTCATTGGTCATTAGTATGAAGCTCGGCAATCAATGATCCGAAGTTCGCATACAACTATTGACTGCTTATCAATGCCCATTCATATAGATTATTATTGACTAATGACCATTGACCATTGACTTTTTTTAAATAAAGCATAAAAGTATATAATTTTGAACAGGTAAGAAAATAAAATTTTTGATTACGCCCCACACCTTATTAATCATATATTTGTATTAGTCAATTATTAAAACGTAAGAGCCATGAAAAAAATCATAAAATTCATCATACTGTGTGTCATTTTTACCCAGTTTTCTGGCCTCAAGGCACAAGGGCCGAATATTTCTGTTGAATCATTTATGGGATTTCCCACTCAAGCCTATTTCTACGATACTTGCTCTTTCAGCGTTTTACTCAAAAACAATGATGATTCTGTAGATTTTCTGGGGTACATATGCCTTATGTTTCATACCGATACGTTAAATTCCATTCATGACACTATCGGAGGACCATTTCAGGCGCACATTCCCGCTGACTCATTCTTTACTGTTACAGTTTCTCCGTTTTCATTTGAACCTGGTTTTTTTAAAGTTGGCGGAAACGTGGTAGTTGTATGGCCGGTAAGTTCCGGAGGAACAATGATAACGGTTACCGATTCCTTTTTTACCTATGTAGATATACTGGGATATTCCGGCATTTTCGATTTATCTCCAGGCAATGCAAACACATTTATATATCCTGTTCCGGCGAATGAGGAGATTTTTCTACAACAAAACATTACTGAAAACAGCATTGAGCATGTAAGAATAATTGATATGCTTGGACGCACAAGAATTTTATTGAAGGGCCATCCGAAATCAATTTACGTAGCTGAACTGGAAAATGGATTTTATTTCTTAGAAATAAAGGGGGAAAATAACCAAATGAGAATTTTCAAGTTCATCGTTTCCCGGTGAAAAAAAATATTTTAATGTCTGTAAAAAATCAGAAAATATGAAAACCATAAAATATATACTGCTGTGCGGTGTTCTTTTTGCACATTATTTTGGTGTAAAGGCACAGGTGCCAAATATTTCTGTCGAATCAATGAGCGGGTTCCCTGCTCAGGCAGAATACAACTCATTATACTCTTTTTCTGTTATGCTACAGAACAATGATTCTGCTGATTACCAGGGGCAATTATATATTGCATTTCATACTGACTCCGCTAATGTTATTGACACCGGCCATTTTGGAAACCCCGTCAATGTTAATATTCCGGGAAATTCATTTCATTCCATTACCATAAGCGGATTCTATTTTATTCCAAGCACATTTAAACTGGGCGGGAATGTTGTTGTGGTATGGCCGGTAAGCACCAACGGATCTCAGATTATGGTTACCGATTCCTTTTATACTGTAGTTGAAATTATGGGGTATGCCGGTATTTCTGATCTGTATCTATGTGATGCAAATAATTATATTTATCCTGTACCGGCAAACGAGGTGCTTTTTCTTCCGCAAAACATAGTTGAAACCAATGTTGAGCATATAAGAATAATTGACATACCTGGGCGGCAAAAATATTATTCCGATAAAGCTGTAACATCTATTAACACTACATTCCTTGATCAGGGAATTTATTTTATTGAAATAAAAGAGAAAAATAAAATACCAAAGATTTTTAAATTTATTATTTCAAGATAAATTTCCTAACCATCTTCCTTTTTCTATTTTGCTTACTTTTGTTTTGCAATAAAGTAAGCATTTTTATTGACTTATTATAAATACTGTACTCCTCAACTAAAAATGAATTTATAACATGGCCCAAACAAAAATAGAATGGACAGAAATGACATGGAATCCTGTTACAGGCTGCAATAAAATTTCATCAGGCTGCAAGCATTGTTACGCTGAAGTGATGGCGCGCAGGCTGCAGGCAATGGGGCAGGAGAAATATAAAAACGGATTTGAACTTACTCTGCATCCTGAAGCTTTGTATGAACCCTACAAATGGAAGAAATCGAAGATAG
>JAZDMF010000132.1:0-3396 GCA_043801235.1 Bacteroidota bacterium
AATGACTATCGGGTTGTGCACCCAAAACAAAATTAGCACCTTTGCAAGAAATAAAACTCATGAATTTACTTGACTTTGGGAGTTATTTCCCTGATGAAGAGTCATGCATAGAGCATTTTAAATTACAACGCGAAAAGATTGGTATATTTTGTAAACAATGTAACAATACAACTCATTATTGGAAAAAGGATAAAATTGCTTTTCAATGTAAGAAATGTGGATACAGAACCGCTCTTCGGAGTGGAACAGTTTTGGAAAACAGCCATCTGCCTTATTTGTATTGGTATAAAGCTATTCTTATGTTGTCAGCAACAAAGAAGACATTTTCAGCAAATGAAGTTCAGAGTCAGTTACGACATGATATTTACGAACCCATTTGGAATATGCTTCATAAAATCAGGGTTGTTATGGGAAAAAGGGATTCACGTTATAAGCTGACGGAATTTATTGAAATAGATGAAGGTTTCTTTGAAACAATAGATATCGAAAATCAGAAAGGAGGCAACATTAAAAGAGGGCGTGGAAGTCAAAAACAAGCCAAGGTATTAGTGTTAATAGAATCAAAACCAATATTAGAGAAGTCGGAAAAAAACAAACACAAGCCCGATAGACTTGTAGGACACATAAAAATGATAGTTATGAATGACCTACAAGCGAAAAGTATTAACAAGGAAGTAGAAGAAGTTGTTACTAAAGATACGATTGTCCTTTCGGATGCCTATAATGGATATAACAAGTTGGAGGAAGTCATTAAACAGCATGATATCATTAATACATCTGATTTGAAGGAAGTGCATAAGGTTCTGCCTTGGGTACATAGTGCAATTGGTAACGCAAAAAAAATACTACAAGGAATTCATCATAGTAATGGGAAGGACTATCTGCAAAATTATCTCAATGAATTTTGCTACAAATACAACAGACGGTATTTTGGTGAAAAAATATTCGACAGATTATTAATTGCATGTATTGAAAATTCTTAAAAAAAATCTTGGGTGCACAACCCGATAGTCATTATATATTTTATATAGCACATCAAAATATTATTTATCCAAAATAATATTTAGCTTTTTTTCCTATTTGTTAAAAAAACTTCTTATCTTTTGTAACCTTTAGCCGGGAAAAGTCATCTTGTTAATTGTAAGCCCAGTTCAATGAATGTAAAATTCATATCCGAAACCAGCCTGATAGAGGAATGCATCAAAAAAAATGATGATGCGCAGAAGGAGCTATATGGCAAATATGCCCGTAAACTTTATGCCATCTGCAACCGCTATTCCAATAATTACCAGGTGGCCGAAGATATTTTGCAGGACAGCTTTATCCGCATTTTTGACAACCTTAAATCCTTCCGGTTGCAAGGCTCGTTTGAAGGATGGATGAAACGCATCACAATCAATACCGCGCTTGAATCGCTGAAAAAAAAGAAAATTATTTCTGTCAGTATCGATGGCGACACATCCTGTCCTGAAATTGCCTGCGAGGAAAATATTTTCAGCAATCTGTCATCGAAAGATATCATAGCGGTGATACAGCAGATTCCTGAAGGATACAGGGAAGTGCTTAACCTTTTTACAATTGATGGTTACACGCATAAGGAAATTGCAAAAATGCTGGGTATTTCCGAAGCCAATTCAAAGCTGAGGCTGAACAGGGCCAGAAACATGCTGAAAGAAAAATTAACTCAACTTAACACTGTAAGCCATGAATGCATTTCTTAACATTGAAGATTTCGACAACAGACTCCGGATACTGGCCGGTAACGCCGAATCGGAACTGCCCGAAGGCAGCTGGGAACGGCTGCAACTGAAAAAAGCGAAAATTGAATACAATAAAAAATTCCGCTTATGGATTTACCTTTCTTCCATTACAATGGCAATAATAATTCTTGCTTTTGTTTTCTATAATCAGATACCTTTTATGAACGGGAAAACAAAAACCGCCTCCAATGGATATGAAAGAACGTCCAATTCATTATCCTTCACCAATAATTTACCTTCTCAGAAAAATAATGAAAATGCAGCTGAGAATGAAAAACCTGTTATAAATTATTATATCACTCAATATGTTTCTCAGCAGAATTCAGGGAAATCGGAAATTAATAAAAACAACAACGAATCAAATTCTTCAGTGAACACCAATACCAATGATCAGCAAAAAACCGAAACAGGAAATGCAATAAATTATTATGCTGAGAATTTTTCGGAAACCACCACTATTACTGAAAATTCAACGGCCACGGCCGACAGCGTTGCATCAAACGAGAACATTGCCGAAACTGCCGATACGGCTAAAATTACAACAGGCATTGTTGGTTTGAACAATCAGGATGCGCAAAACGAAGAGGCTGCTGCAAAGAAAGATCCCACCAATGAAATTCACATTGGATTCTTTTACAACCTCAACATCCCGTGGATACTGAACCAGAACACCTACGGCGAGTTCGGCGGAAAGGAGCTTGCTTATAAATTCGGGTATGGCTCTGCATACGGAATAATGATAGGATATGATGTTGAAAAAAGATACGGATTTCAGACAGGAATAATCATTAACTCCTCGCAGGGGCAGAAATATCACGACACTTTCAGCTTATACGGCACCGTTGACCGCGAAATAGCGCTCGATTACTTTCATATTCCTCTTTTGTATAAATTCAAGTTCCCGCTGAACGACAAGGCAAATCCGGCAATTTTAAATATCGCTGCAGGACTGCAGTACGGCCACCTGAAAAAAGCCGAAAAGACCGTGAACGGAATTGACTCCGTCATCACCGAACGCTTCAACCGCAGCGAGATCGGCTTTGTTCTGAATATTGAAAGCGACTTTTATTTTGCAAATTCTTTTTACTTCACTTTCGGGCTGAACTCGAGCATTGGCAGCAACATCAACCAGAAAGACTGGGAGCAATACGTATCGCATGCAAACGGGCACTCATATAATATGCTGGTAGGCGCGGTTTGCGGACTGAGTTATTATTTTCCGGTGAAATAATTTTTTGAATAATTCATGCATTTAAAAACTAAATAAGTATCGAATAACCTGCCTGTCCGGTAGGCCGTATGTTTGCAAAAAATAAGTTTCAGAAATAATTATTAGGTTTGAATTACGAAAAACTAACCAAATAAAAAAACTGAAACTTATGAGAACACAAAGTAATAAATTAGATTTCACAGGTCAAAATATTTATGCAGGTTTTGACGTACATTTAAAAAATTGGCGTGTCACAATTATGACAGAACACTTAACACATAGGACATTTACGCAACCCCCTAAACCGGAAACACTGCATCAATATCTGGCAAAGAATTTTCCAGGAGGG
The DNA here is from genome assembly GCA_043801235.1 of Bacteroidota bacterium. Lineage (GTDB taxonomy): Bacteria > Bacteroidota > Bacteroidia > Bacteroidales > CG2-30-32-10 > DAOQAK01. The sequence goes on from JAZDMF010000132.1 coordinate 3,320, forward strand.
ACTTACCATTCTGCGTATGAAGCCGGATTTTGCGGCTACTGGATACATAATAAACTTAAGTCATTAGGAATAAATTC
>JAZDMF010000145.1:0-14639 GCA_043801235.1 Bacteroidota bacterium
GACATTGTTCAACCTGACAGCAATAAAAATCAAATTATCAGTCTGAGTTCATAGAAGGCTGACTACAAAATTTCTTACTGAAAATTAAATTGAAACTTCAGGTAACAAATAGGAAGACCTTCTTCAAGAAACATTTTTTCATAAAATGTTTTGATGCTGAGAACATCATCTATTAACTCGTTTCCATATAGATCATGTGTTTTATAAAGAAGATTATGTCCGGCATTTTTTATTACATCAAGAGAATAATCAAACAAAGGAACATTGTCGGTCTTAAGGTGGATAATTCCTCCGGGCACTAATATCTTCATATATCGATCAAGAAACTTAGGAGAAATAAGTCGCTTTTTTGTTTTTGGTTTATTAGGCTGCGGGTCGGGGAATGTTATCCATATTTCGGATACTTCATCCTTGTTAAAAAAATAATTTATGTGTTCGATCTGTGTTCTGATGAATGCAACATTATTTATTTTTTTATCAAGAGCAGTTTTGCTTCCCTTCCACAACCGTTCTCCCTTAATATCAATTCCAATAAAATTCTTTCCGGGATATTTTTCAGCAAGCCCTGTAGTGTATTCCCCTTTGCCGCAGCCAAGTTCTAGAATAACGGGATTGCTGTTTATAAAATATTCAGATGCCCATTTTCCTTTGAGGAAAAAACCATTATAAATAAAATCAACATTCTTTGGCTGGAACACATTTTCAAAAGTTCCCAGCTCGGCGAATTTCTGAAGCTTGCGTTTTGTCACCTTTTCTTTGAATTGGTTTTATATTTTAACCATTTTTTCAATTATCAATATCCAATACTGAATATCCAGTTATGAAATAATACTCTTACTCAGTATGTTTTAGTCAATAGATAAATTTGGTATAATGCCGAAATAGCAGCTGTTATAGTATCCGCCAACTGGCGGAGACTATTACAGATACCGCATTGGTATAAACACTTGGTTATTCATCATTGGGTGTTGGATATTGGAAATTAATTAATTTGCTTTTATTACTTACTTCTGGTCAATTTTTTATTTTTCAAGTATCCATGCATCCTGATTACCTGAAGTTTTGATAACTGCAAGAGCCTGCTCAGCCTGTGTTTTAACATAATACACATCATAACTTACCACGTAAAGATTTTTCTCAGGCATGAAAATGCTTTCCGGTTTATACCCCTGGCTGTTTAATTGAATAACATAGTTATCGGCATTCCCTTTAATTCTGAAACTGGCTGCAATAATATAATAGCGCACATTTCCCTGCTGCTGTGTTTGTGAAATTTCAACACTATTTGCTTTGACTGCCTTAATAATAGAATCGTCTTGATTTACCGATTCACCTTTGTTTTCTGAGGGATTATTATCAGATTTTTTATCAGCTATTAGTATTGAATTATTTCGTTTTTGCGAATTTATATTTATTCCGATCCTGCTGAATAAATCCGGTTTAATAAAATAAACGGTTGTAATTCCAGCAACAACAAGCACGAAAAATGCAATGATCCACATAGCAGTAATGTGATTTTTTTTCTTTTTTCCGGATGTTTGTATTTTGGCATTATTTTCTTTTTCTTTTTGTGTTTTAGGAAACGGAACTGCAGTTATGGAAGTCAGGCCGAATGAATCGATATTATAATTTATACTCGTGTCGGCGCTAAAGCAAATGTTACCCGAAGGGTCTTTTATTAATACGCCTATTTTCTCAAGCACGACTTCATTTCCTGACTTCAGTAATTTTTGAACATTTTCAACATATTCAAGAATTAGCTCACATGCATTAAAAAACGAAATCCTGTTTTTTTCAGAAATATAATTCCCAAGCACTCCATCATTATTTTTAACTGAGGGGTCAAAAAGCAAAATTTTCCCGGGAGGTAAAATGTTATCACCCTTTATTGATGCTGGAATGTTTTTTAAATGAAATAATCCCAGACCGGGAAGTATAACCGTTTCAAACCGGAGCAGCAATTCGCTAAGGTATTGCGGGATCATCGATCAGGATTATTTTTTTTATTCAGAAGGTTAATAATTTTATTAACATCCTGCGGAGTATCGACAGAATGGCTTGCGATGTCAGTCAATGCAACATGGATAGGATATCCATTCTCAAGCCATCTCAGCTGTTCAAGCGATTCGGCCTGTTCGAGCGGGGATTGGGGAAGTTTGACAATTTCATTCAGAACAGAAGCCCTGTAAGCATAAATCCCGACATGCATGAAATATTCGCAGTAGTTCAGCCAATCGTTCTGAGCAACGCCACGAAGATAAGGTATTGGAGCGCGGCTGAAGTAAAGGGCTTTTTTATTTTTATCGGTCACCACCTTCATCACACCCGGATTCATAAGATCATCCGGATCATCTATCTTTCGGATCAAGGTTGCAATATTTACACAGGAACCGGAAAAACAAGAACAAACAAGTTCAATCTGTTTTGGATTTATCAAAGGTTCATCTCCCTGAATATTTATCACCACATCATCATCAGAAAATTTATTTTCATTTTTCAGCAACTTAAAAGCTTCATGGCAGCGTTCCGTCCCGCAGGTATGGTTGCGGTTTGTCATTATTGTCATGCCACCAAAAGATACAACATGGTCGAATATCCGCTGGTCGTCGGTGGCTACAGTAAGCGCATTCAGTACGGATGCTAAAGTGCATTGCTCATATACACGTTGTATCATCGACTTTCCTTCGATAACATGTAAGGGCTTTCCGGGGAAGCGTGTGGAATTATATCGTGCAGGTATGATGCCTATGAATTTCATGATAGATTTTTGAGAAAGCTAATTTACAATAATATCAGCATCTGGTACGAACTTATTGATTTGATCTTCTGTCATCTGTCCGTTCACCCATGTCTGGTCGAGCGAGGCATTGTATTTTTTATAAAAATCAATGGCCGGTATATTCCAGTCGAGTACCTGCCACATCAGGCGTTTCGCTTTCACTTCTTTGCATCTCATGATGACGGCTTCAAACAAATGTCTTCCGATCTTTTTTCCGCGATGCGCTTCACGAACAATAATATCTTCAAGGTAAATGCATTTCCCCTTCCATGTTGAATAAGCATAAAAATAAAAAGCCATTCCAAGTATTTCAGAATTACTCTCTGCGAGAATGATTTCATAAACTGGATTTTTTCCGAAACCATCATTTTTCAAATCCTTAAGAGTTACAGTAACTTCACCCGGTGCGCGTTCGTAGGTTGCAAGCACTTTAATCAACTCCAATACTTCAGGCAGGTCTGATTCTTTTGCTTTGCGAAGTTTAGTTTCCATACAATTTTATAAAAATACAGAACACTGATCTGACTTATTGTTATGATTTGCACTGATCCAATCAGTGATCATCAGTTCTATCTGTTCCTATATTTATTGGAATCAGTGTTCCATTTACAAACCAATCTTATCGGCAATTCCGCGCATTGCATTCACGCTAATTTCCGCAAACTCGGGTAAAGGTATTCCAATCAATTCACATTCAAGTATGCTTTCTCTTTTTACTGAGGCTGCAAAAGCCTTTTCTTTCATGCGTTTTACTACCGAGGAAGATTTTACAGATGCTATTTTCCTGTCAGGATAAACATAGGTTGTTGCCTGTATCAGCCCGGTAATTGTTTCGCCCGCAGCCAGTGCATGCTGAAAAACTGTAGTACGCAAGCCTGCACCTTCAGCTTCTTCGTTATGGTGTTTTATGGCATCAATAATTTCTGCATCGATTCCTTTTTCCTCAAGCATTTTTGCTGTTACCAATCCATGAACCTTTGGGTCGGCATTTGTTATTTCAACATCCAGATCGTGCAGCAAGCCTGCCATGGCCCATTTTTCTGTGTCCTCGCTAAGTCTTATTGCTAAAGCATACATTACAGCTTCCGATGCAAGGCAGTGCCAGATGGTGCGTTCGTTTTTGATGTTTTCTTTAACTAAGATTAAAGCTTCTTCTCGTGTAATTCCTACATCCATAATATGGATTTTAAATCCGTTTCAAATGTAAATGTATAAAGTATTTATTTTTTTCTCCTATTTGGATTTTTATACTTTCTCTGTTTTGGTTCAGAAATTATTTCCGGATCCCCGTTTGTTTTATAACCTATCTTTTTTCGCGGTTTTGAAGCAGGAGAAACAAGTTGTTTCAGGTATTGAAAAATAAGTTGAATTTGTTCATCATGTGAAGACACTTTATTTTCCAATTCTTCTAATTTAAAAAGAATATCTTTATGGGTGAGTAATATTTCACGCATCCTCGTGAAAATTCTTATTATTTGTATATTAACCAAAATAGCTTGTTTGCTGTTAAGTATGCTCGACAACATGGCAACTCCCTGTTCGGTAAATGCCATTGGTAAATAGCGAACGCCACCCCAACCTGCCTTGCCGCCAGGCAGGCTTGAGGTGCCAATTTGGCTCCTCAAGTTTTGTAATTCTTCTTTTGTAAGTTCGAACATGAAATCCATTGGAAATCTTTCTGCATTTCGCCTCACCTGTCTTTTCATTTGTTTGTTATCTACCCCATAAAGCTCAGCAAGGTCGAAATCGAGCATTACTTTCTTATTTCGTATAAGATAAATTTTGCTGATAATAAAATCGCCAGCAAGAATAAGAGCAGCAGGTTTTTTTATTCATGATTTTAAGAAATGATTATCAAAAATAAATTATTGGATTGGCATCAAAATTAAAATATTTCAGCAATACCAAAAGTCATCGACTATTTTATAATTCGAAAAGGTATAATATCTGATTCTGTTTTTAATAAGCAGAAAAGAATAATTTATGATTATAATCCAAAAAAATTATAATAATATTGGATTATAGTCGTAATAAATTATGTTAATGCGCATCCACATCATGCAACATAAGGATGAGATGATCCAGCACTTTTGTTATTTCAGCCATGTACTCATTCACTGCTTTCACACTGCCAGGAAGTGTAAAGATCATTGTTTTATTAATTATTCCTGCCACCGAACGGCTGATGAGTGCATTGGGTTTTTCTGCTCCGTATTTCATCCGTATAAAATCCATGATGCCCGGTATTTCTTTCTGCAGCATGGGTTTTACAACATCAATAGTAATATCTTTAGAGCCGATTCCTGTTCCTCCTGTGGTAAAAACCAAATCAAATTTTTTATCTGTAAATTTTTCAATCGATTTTTTCAATAGTGACGCATTATCGGGAATTAAGATGGTTGTGGTTTCAAATTTTCTGTTGCTTATATCAAAATGTTTTTCTGTCAACTCTTTAATTTGCGGCCCGCTGCGGTCGCCGTATTCGCCACGGTGGGCGCGGTCGCTGAGCGTGACAATACCTATCTTAAAAAATTTTGGTTTGTATAATATTTCATCTCCTGCTTTTATTTCCCCGCCTTTAATAACACGGCAGAAAATACCTTCCTTAGGCATCACGCAGTTCCCCACTTCATTGAAAATGGCACATTTTTCGCCATGGCATTCTTTCCCTATTTGCGTTACTTCCAGAATAACATCTCCCGTTTCGAAACAATCAAGGATATTCGATCTGAATACTTCAAAGCCTTCGGTGGTTATGTTTTCGGCAAATTCACCATAATTGATCTTTCTTTTTGCCTGTTTTGAAAATTTCTCAATGCTTTCAATGCCAAGCATACTCACCTGCCTGTGCCAGTTGCCGGCATGAGCATCGTTTTCAACACCTTTTTCATTAATAAGGATTGATTTGACAGGATGTTTAATAGTGCCTGTTTTTTCTGAAATATTTACTGATAATATTTTCATTTATTGAAATTTTCTAATGTGAAATCTGCAATTGTAACAGCAGGAGTAATACCATTATAGCTAATATTTTTCTTGCCAAGCCGTACAATGACCATATTCTGAACCGGCAAAACAATAATAAATTGCCCAAGTATGCCGCGTGCATAAAAGAAATCGGCTCCCATTGCCTTAGCCCGCCACCATGAATATCCGTATGATGTCACAGGAATAAAATTATAATCGGTGAGCGGTGCAGCACTAGCAGATTCTTTTATATAAGTTTCAGAAACAATTTGTTTTCCATTCCACTTTCCGTTGTGTAAAGCCAATAATCCGATACGCGAGAAATCGTGCGCATTAGAATTGAAACAGCAAAATGCTTTTTCAAAACCATCTTCAGCATCGAGGCTCCATAGGGCGGAATGCTTTGCACCTAAAGGTTTCCACAATTTTTCAGATGCAAAGTCGCTAAGTTTTTCCCCTGTAGATCTTTCAAGAATATATGCCAGCACAAGGGTGTTACAACTTTGATAATTGAAATGAATGCCCGGTTCTTCAATAATATTCAAATTTATTATGATATCAATAAGTTCACTGCCGAAATAGGATTTTGCCGTTAAAGAAAAAGGGTCGTTGTAACTTTCTTCCCAGTCGAATCCTGCACTCATGGTAAGCAAATGACGTATGGTGAGTTTTGAATTCAATCCTTCATTATATTCAGGTATGTAATCAGAAACTTTCTGGTCGATGCTGTCAATTTTTCCTTCATCAATGGCAATACCAATAAGTAAACTCACTATGCTTTTAGCAACAGAAAATGAACCGGAATATGAATCAGCATTATAACCATCCCAGTATTCTTCGTAAAGAACAGAATCGTTTTTCAGCACAAGGAATGCAACGGTTCCGAAATCTTCAAGAACCTTTCTGAAATTGGCATTTAACTTTGTTTTATTATAATCTTTCGATTCGGGAATGGGAAGAAATGTTCCTGTTTTTACTTCGCGGTTTTCAAAAATTTTATAATCGCCGATACTGGCTTTTTGATAATAAAAGGTTTTATACAGATAGGCATTGCCCGTAATAATTATCACAAGATTGATAATAACAAGAATACCTGCAAACCATAATAATATTTTTATTAACCTTCTCATAAAAGCAATTAACTTTTTATATTGCTTTTTGTTTTTGAAATCAGTTTAATTTTTCCCATTTCCATTTTTTTATCCACAGCCTTGCACATATCATAAACCGTTAACAATGCTACATTCACTGCAGTCAGCGCTTCCATTTCAACACCGGTCTGGCCAATGCATCTTACTTCAGAGATTATCTTCACCCCGTTCATTTGAAGCGAGGCTTTTACATCTACTTTAGTTAACTGCAGCGGATGGCATAAGGGAATAAGCTCAGATGTTCTTTTCGCTGCCTGTATGCCAGCAACTTCTGCCAATGTAAGCACATCGCCTTTTTTTATATTGTTCTGCTTTACAAGTTTTAATGTTTCGGAAGAAAGCTTTATAAAACCTGTTGCTTTGGCAATCCGCAACTGGTTGGGCTTGTGGCCCACATCAACCATGTTTGCCCTGCCTTTTTTATCGACATGTGAAAGTTTTTTCATAAAATTAAAATATTAAATCAAAATTCTTAAAATCTAAAATAAAATTAACCTCCTATTTCGTTAAATTTATTTTGTTTACTTACTGTTCCGTGCTCGGGCTTCTGGGCAATGGCCAGTTCAATTGCTTTTTCATAGCCGGTTTTACGGATGTTAACAGCAATATCATTGAACAGGCATGGCCGCAGTTTTCCATCGCTTGACAGACGAAGTTTATTACATCTTGAACAGTCGCCGCCTGTTCCGCCTTCAACAACAGAAAAATTCCCAGTATCCAGCCGCATGCGATGAATAAAACGCACATCAAAACCCATGGTTTCGCAGAAGGCTTTGACACCAACGGCATCGGCTTCTCCGGAAGATTCATTTACAACACAATTTATTTTAATAGGCATAAGCCCTGCCTTTTTTGCAGCCACAATTCCCCTGACCACCTTTTTAATATCACCGCCCCGTGTCAGTGCAGTGTAACGGTCAGGATCAACAGTATCAAGACTTATATTAACGCGATGCAAACCTGCATTCTTCAGGGGTTGTGCAAATTCTTCCAGCAAAACGCCGTTAGTGGTCAGCGATAAATCTGTTATGCTTTTTATCTGTGACATCTCTTTAATAAAATGCATCATGTTTTTTCTTACCAGCGGTTCTCCGCCTGTAATCCTGATTTTGTCAATACCTTTGCTGACGGCTACTTTAACGAATTCAATAATTTCTTCAAATCGCAGAATCTCATCATGCTTGAGCAGTTTTATTCCTAAAGAAGGCATGCAATATTCGCACCGCAGGTTGCAGCGGTCGGTTATTGAAATCCTCAGGTAATTTATTTTCCTGTTAAAGCGGTCGTACATCTACAAGTTCTCCTTTTTTTAACTCACTCACCCCGTAAGGAACAATCATTAATCCATCTGCGAAGCATAAGGAATGCATATGACCCGAACCATGATACTCTATCATTGCCACCTCGCTTATGTTACTAAAATTAACCGGAACCCAGTTCAGCCTGTCTGTTTTTTTCCTTTTATAATCTTCCGCAAGAGGAAGCTTTATGTTTCTTGTTTCCTTGTTTATGCCCATCAATTTCAAAAGAAGTGGTTTTGCCACCATTTCAAAAACAATAAAGGATGAAACAGGATTTCCGGGGAGCCCAAATATCCAGTGCCCATCACTTACACCAAAAACTGTAGGGCTTCCGGGCCTTACAAGAAGCTTCTGAAACTTCAGCTCAATATTTTTTTCTTTCAGTATGCCGGGAATAAAATCAAAATCGCCCATGGAAACGCCACCTGTTAATAAAAGCACATCTGATTTCTCCAGAGCTTCAGTAATCATAATTTTTGTTTTTCCGGGATCATCAGGAGCAATTCCCATGTATAATGGGATGCAATTCAAATTTTTTACCTGAGCTATTAACTGATAAGCATTACTGTTTCGTATTTGCGAAGGTCCGGGTTTTAATACAGGTTCTACCAATTCATCACCGGTAGAAATAATTGCAACCCTTGGTTGTCTTGATACCAGCGGATTCGACCAACCCACAGTTGCAAGCATTGCAATATGCTGTGGTTGAATCAGTGTTCCTGTTTTTAAAACAACATCCCCATTATGAACATCTTCCGCTTTGTATGCAATGTTGTTCATGGTATCTGCAGCAGTATAACGAATGTTTTTTTCAGAAACATTTTCGGTAAATTCAACCATCAGCACACAGTCAGCGCCTTCCGGCACCTGTGCTCCTGTCATTATTTTTGAGCATTGATTTTTTTTTATCGCTTTTGTTGGAGCTTGTCCCGCAGGAATCAATTCAATAATTTCAAGTTCTTCACTTATATCCGCACGCTTACAGGCATATCCATCAACAGCCGACTTTCTGTATGGAGGAATGTCCATGTCCGATTTCACGTCTTCAGCAAGTATGCGGCTCAGTGAATCATTTAGCGGTACCTTCTCAGCACCCAGTGTTTTCGCAGACATCATTACAATTTCCAATGCCTTTTCAAATCGTAACATATAACAATTTTAATGATTATTTTTGTAAATCCACTTTCCTTTTTCAATATTCAGTTTATGCAGATCAAATCCATTAAATTCATTTCCATTGAAATTAACAGAGAAATCAGCAAGTTCAAGAATACCTGAAACTGAATTTTTTATTTCGCAGCTACTATTTTTTATCATAATAAAAACATCAGGCTTTGCAATTATTCTCAGGCTGTTCGATTCGCAAACGCTGAATGACTTCTTATCAATCATCGGTAAAAGCTGTTGGAGCGCTTCATTCAGGAATTCAATTTTGGAGTGGACCCAGAATGTTTCAGTGGCACCGGCAGCAAGCATGCGGTCGGTGCTTTTATTCTTTCTCTGAACAGTACTTTTTTCAATAATAAAATTTTCATTCCACGGCAAATTCAATGATTTGTGAAACGCAGCATCATCTTCATGCAAAGTGGTCACTTTGATTCCCGTAATTTTTTCTTTCATACGGAACTTATTGATAATATGGCAAGCAAGTTCGGTTTTGCCCGATTGCCGCGCAGTAGCTCCTATCATTATCATTTTTTTCAGATAAATCATATTAAAGCGGGAAAAATTTTAACGACGATGCTTTGAAACTTATCCAAATTTCTTTATCCTTTTTCAGCGAAAGCTGTTCTGCAGCGTTGCGTGAGACCAGTGATAACATCTTTATCCCGACATCAACGGCTACTTCCATTCCAATTCTTGCAGGAAAAACATCGATCACTTTTCCTTTGAATACATTTCTCGGGCTGCCTTCAGGAATATCGTTCGAGATGCTTATACTTTCTGCCGGAATCAGTAAAAATCCAGGCCCGATCTGCTCTTCAGTCATTACGTTGATTTTAATTCCCAGTGTTTCAAAAATTTTAACTTCGTCATTGGTAGTATTTGTCAACTGCCCCTTATAAAAATTTTTAATACCTGTGAATTTAGCCACAAATTCCGATTTCGGGTACATAAAAACCTCCTCAGGTTTTCCTGCCTGTGCAATACTCCCATTTTCAAGCACAGCTATATTCTTTGCAAGAGAAATGGCTTCTTCGTAATCATGGGTAACATGAATGATGGTTTGCCCCTTACCGTTTATTTTTCTCAGCAAATACCTCATTTCATGCCTCAATTGGGTATCAATATTTGATAAGGGTTCATCCAGCAGCAAACATTCAGGCTGCATTGCAAGAGCCCGTGCCAATGCTACCCTTTGAGCTTCGCCGCCGGATAATGTTCCCGGTTTCCGGTTCAGTAAATGTTTTATTTCCAATAATACGGAAAGTTCCTCAACATTTGAGGTAATATCATTTTTTTTTAATTTTCGATTGCGTAAAGAAAATGCAATATTGTTAAAAATGCTGAAATGTGGAAATAACACCTGATCCTGGAAAACAAGAGAAATGTTACGTTTTTGTATTTTGGTATGTGTGATATCATTGTTATTCAGCCATACACTGCCGGAATCAGGCTTGATCATTCCTGAAATTATTTCCAGCAGCAGTGACTTGCCCGTTCCGGAAGCACCAAGCATCACAAAATAATCGCCCTTTTCAACGGAAAAAGAAACCTCTTTCATGCTGAACCCGGGAAAGCTTTTGCTTATTTGCTTAACTTCTAACATCGATTTTGTTTTTTGAAAATATTCTTAAAGCGACAAAAAATATCAGGCATATCAACAGCAGCAAAACAGCAACAGGCCTTGCATACTGTAGTCCGAAAGAATTAAAGCGTTCGAAAATCAGAATCGGAGAAGTCATAGGATGATAGGCAATAATAATCACTGCACCGAATTCGCTCATTCCTCTTGCCCACATCATAATTAATCCCGACAAAACCGGTTTCCATGCCAAAGGAAGGGTGACTGAAAAAAAAGTCCGAAAGGGAGACGCGCCTAGATTTAAAGCGGCTTTTTCAATTTTAACAGGAACCGAATTAAATCCATCAATTGCAGCAATTATTAAATAGGGCACGCTGACGAAAGCCATAGCAAGCATTATTCCGGCAGGTGTGCCTACAAACCCGAACCCCAATGATTCAGCTAACTGCCCGGGGAGGGTGTTTCTTGAAATGACTGACAACAGGGCTATTCCGGCAGCAGAATGCGGTATAATAATCGGAAGATTGATGAGGCCCATCACCATTTTTTTCAAAAAGAAATTTTTTCTGGAAATAATATAAGCTAAAGGAATGCACCCTACTGCAAAAAAAACTGTAGCTGCCATCGACACCCACAAAGTAAGCCAGATGCTGGAGATCACCTCTGAATCTTTTGCTGTTTCAACAAGCTCGCTTCCGGATGTGGATAAGGCCATTCCCAGCAATGGCGCAATTATGAACAGGAGCACCAGACTGCCTAAAAAAATAAAAATGAGTATCAGTCCGTTATTTTTCATTGTTGTTTTTGGATGCAAATGATTTCAGTGTATCAGGAATCTTTTCATATGTAGCGGAAAAGGAAGGGATCACTGATGGCTGACCGTTAGCTTCAATGATTTTCATTCCCTTTGTTTTGCTAAGAAAGAACTCAACAAACGCCAATGCTGCTTTCATATTTGGCGCGTCCTTTGGGATTGTGATTCCGTATATCATTGCTTCTCCTTTCTGAACCTTTGTTTCTCCCGGTTTTTTGCCTTTTACCTCAAGCGAAACAGTGGCATAAAGAGAATCCATTTCCGGATTTTTCAGGTTGACCTCATCGGGTAATTCGATATTTTTGAGTTTGTGCTGATCAGCAACAGATTTGTAAATAAAAATATAATCAATTGTATTGCTCTCAAGCAGTGCAAGCAAATCAACCTCTTTAGGACGTATATGCTGAACATCTTTTATCAGCAATTTATCTGCATTGCATTTTTTGCCATAATACTTTTCTGCTAATTTTAAACAAAGGACTGATCGGTATCCGCATGGGTCGGCATCAGGATCTGCCCTGCCAAAAGCCACCGTTTCATTTTGCAAAATATTATACCAGTTGTTTTTAGTTATTTCAGCACTTTTTCTCGATTTTTCATTGTAAGCAATAACCATTTCGTTAGATGCGAATTTAATGCTCCACTCGGCATAATCGGGTATCAGGCTTTTATCAATGACTTTCACATCGGAAGAAGCAAAAACATCACATGGTTTTTTTAGTTCGCTGATTTTTTTTGCACATTCAACACTTCCGGCTGCTTCCGAAAGTACATTCACATCAGGGTATTCCTTGTTGAATTCCTTTATAATCTCTTTTATTGGTACTGAAAGGCTTCCCGCATGAAATATTATTAATTCGCCAGTAATGGTAGTGTCTGTATCCGATTTATTATTTTGTTTGGCGTTTCTTCCACAACTTATTATAATGGATACTGCAAGTATTAACGTAATTATTTTAACTGTTTTTTTCATCTTTAAATTATTTATCATTTATAAATTGGTCATTTAAATACATAATAAAATGTCAAACGAGCCACAACATCTGGCTTTCTTTTATAATATGAGGCCCAATCTGTTGCAACAGCGTAATTTACAGGCTTTTCTCTCATTTCCGTGTAAGAGTTAAACCGAATATTTGGAATTATGTGAACATTTTTATTTGGCGTAAAGTCAATACCAACTGTTGTAAATGTTTCTTTGTAAGGATTTTTAGTATTGTCTCCTTTTTGATAACCAATATCAGGGTTAAACATATCATATCTGGCAAAAGCAGCCAATTTATTTTTAATTAGCGTACCTCTGACAAAAAAAGATATTCCCATAACAGTCACATCGGTTGAATCTTCAGGCAATGTAGATGTAGTGTCAGCAACTTTAGGATCAAAAATTTTATAATTTTTATTAATCTGACTAACCCCTTCAAGTCCAATCGCGAACAGTGAATTACTAAAACCCAGGAAACCTTCAATGGATATTTTGCTCATCGGTTGTTCTTGAAATTTTACTGTTTTATCTTCGTAATCAAAGTTGACAGCTACAAATAATTTTTTATTAAAAAACTTACCCTCAATACCGGCATAATATTTTTTCAGACGGTTATCTTCAGGCTTAGATTCGCTGCCAGTACCATACATCAGGGCATATCCAAAATTTTTCGCGGTATCAATACTACCTTCAAGTTTAATTCCCAAATCATTTGCAGGAAGAATTTTTCTGGCATTACCGATAGTTTTCTCAATGTTTCTGTATCCCCATATTTTTTCGGCAAGTGAATAACAGGGAGTGCCAGACAGACCAATAGTAAGAGTACTGAGTTTAAAAATGTTTTTCCACTCAAGATTTGCAGCTTTTATCAATACTGTTCTGTCGCCACCAGGAGTTAATATACCATCGCTGCCTTCCAAAAGTGTGTGTGCTGTGAAATTAGTAGCTATATTGTAATCATATCCCAAATATAAACGGCGAATACTAATGCCAATAAAATCTTTTTTAATTTTCGCAAATTCAGTATTCCCCCATTTATTTATGGGATTAGAATTGTAGAGTGAATCTGCACCCAATTTATAGTAAAAATCACCAAAGGTATAACCCCATAATTTTCCAGATGGTTTAAACTCATCTTTCTGTGCAAACAAGTTAGTTGAAATTGTTGTAAAAACAACAATAACAAGTATCATAATATAATTATTTGATTTCATAAATATTAATTAATTTCATTTGTTTTTAATCTATTTAGAAAAACCTCAACTTCTTTATTAAAGATCTTATCCAACTTAATGTGAAATAATTTATAAAGAGTAAGCCATTTTTTCCGTATTCAGTAAGAGTTGTATTACACACGGAAACACCTCCTCTCTCTTTGTTTATCAATAAGGTTAGATCCGAGTAATGTTTCGGCTTTTTTCAGGTCGCTTATCTGCAGTGTATTTTCTATGTTTCCTGAAGATTCAGGCAGGACTTCTACATCAGGATATTCAGCACAGAATTCTTTTATTATTTCTTTAAAGGGTACTGAAAGACTGCCGGCGTGAAAAATTATTAACTCCCCTTTGATCATTTCGGCCTCGCTGGTGCTTTCTTTCTGTCCCCTATCTCTGACACATGAAACCACTGTTCCAATCACGAGGATCATGCAGATAGTTTTAAAATAAACCAAGGCCATGTATCTTATCCTGTTCATATATTAAAATAAATGTTGTTGGTAAATGCTTCCATTACTTTATTCATATTTTTTTTTTCACATTTTTCCAATAATTTAGGTTTGTTAATAAAAACATATAGGTTTTAAAAAAATTTTTTACATAACAATCAAGCAAAAAAGCATATGGAAATATTTACACCTTTATTAAAAATATAAAATTTTATACAAACCCACAATTA
>JAZDMF010000361.1:0-2420 GCA_043801235.1 Bacteroidota bacterium
CCCGCATTTTATACAGGGAAAACAGCAGTTCAGACTGGAATTTAACCGGCGACCATGATAATGCGATTGATCCTGTTATTAAGCGCGATAACATTTCAATTATGGAAGGTCACTTCTGCTCAGCCAGTACAACTGATTGCACTATACCGTCTACTTCAGTAATAGCCGGTTCTGATTCAGAATGTAAGAATGCAACCGGAGTTGTTTATTATGTTACCGAGAACGGAGGGAGCACTTATGACTGGACCATTACCGGAGGTAGCCAAACCAGTGGTTCATCTACTCATACTATTACTGTTAAATGGGGCAGTACAGGCATGACTGGTTCTGTTGAAGTGGTTGAAACAAACGCTTGTGGAAGTGGTTCGCCAGTTACCAAATCAGTCAATATTCATCCTGTTCCATTATCATCAATCACAGGAGAACAGAATGTTTTTGCCGGTTCAACCAGTAATTCTTACTCAGTAACAGAAAATTCAGATTATACATATAACTGGACTGTAACAGGCGGTTCTATTACCGGAGGACAAACCGCTCATGAAATTATAGTAACATGGGGCAGTGCCGGAACGGGACAAGTTATTGTAAATGCCACAAATGATGTTTGTGGTTTAACAACTAGTAATCAAAGCATTTCAGTTACTATTTCTGATGAAATTTATTCCGTTCAATCAGGTAACTGGAATGATGCAAATACATGGAACGTTGCATACACGCCTACTTCAACGCATAATGTGAGAATAAAAGACGGGCATACAGTGACTTTGATACAGAATGAGACCGTAAATAAATTATATATTGAACAAGGAGGATATATAAACCAGGCAGCTTTTTATTTTGATGTATATGGAAATTACACCAATGATGGAACGCATTATATTTCTCAAAGTAACAGGTTGAGATTATACGGAGTAGGCACAACAATTGGAGGAACAGGTTTAATTGATTTTTCAAATATTGGCTATTTTACTTACATTTATAGTGGTAATAAAACCATACCTGCCGGAACTAATCTGACAATCAACGGAGGATTATATATAAATGATGCTGGTATTACCATCACAAACAATGGAAACCTAACTGTCAATTACAGATTATATGGACCAGCTACCACATCATGGATAAATGCAGAAAATTCTTTTCTTGAAGTAAAAGGAGATGGTGTATATTCATTGATGTACACAGGAACTTTAGTTGCTTCAGCTACCGGAAATACAATAAAATATGGCAGGGCAGGAGTACAAAGCATCATTATGCCACAAAACAATGATTATTATAATCTGATTATTGCAGGAAGTTATGCAAAAACTTTAAGGGGAGATATCAGAGTGCTAAATGATCTCACTATTGCAAGTGAATTAGCTACTGCAAATTATGATATTAAGATTCGTGGTAACTGGACTAATACAGGCGTTTTTACACCAGGGACAGGTTCTGTCAGGTTTAGGGGAACTGCCAATCAGACCATTACTAAAAGTGGTGGGGAGCAGTTTTATAATCTTGTAATTAATAAATCATCCGGTACGATTACTTTGGCGAATAATGTAAAAGTGACTAACACATTGACTTTCACAAGTGGAACTGTTAATTCAGGTACCAAAAAATTAACCCTGGGAACCAGTAAATCTAGTATTGGAACATTGAATTATACGGCAGGAAAAGTAATCGGAAAATTTGAGCGTTTTCTTTCATCTACATCTATCGATTACTTATTTCCAACTGGTTCATCAACAGATTACAGGCCAATGACTGTAAATTTCAACAGTTTGGCCGGAGGTTCATTAATCGCACAATTTGTTAGTGCAAATCCGGGGAATAATGGTCTTGTTCCACTAAATGATGGCGGAACAAATGTTTATCACTCTTTAACTGAAGGTTACTGGAAATTTGAGCCTGCCAACTCTCTGGCAAGTACAAATTATAATTTAGCCCTAACCGGTACCGGAATGACTAGTTATACAATAAATGCAGACACCCGGCTTATTACCCGTACAAATAGTTCTTCTGACTGGACTGCAAAAGGAACACACGGGGTAAATGTTTCCAATACTGTTAAAAGAACCGGAATTAATTTATTAGGAGCTGAATATGCTTTGGGAGATATAACCAATTGTACATCTCCTGTAACTTCAATAATTACAGGTTCTCAAACGGTGTGCAAAAATGAAAGTGCTTCTGTTTATTATGTAACCGATTATATTGGAAGTTCATATCAATGGACAATTACCGGAGGAACACAGGCTACCGGAACGTTGACCAATTCAATTTCAGTAACATGGGGTTCAGTTGGTATGGCCGGCAAAGTGAAAGTTTTAGAATCAAATAGTTGTGGAAGTGATGATCCGGTAACATTGGATGTTAACATCCATCCATTGCCTGTTTCAGATATTTCGGGTACAACTACTGTTTCAGAAAGCACA
>JAZDMF010000162.1:0-3130 GCA_043801235.1 Bacteroidota bacterium
CGGAATTGTTATTCTTCTGATAAATTCATTCTCTGTGTTTTCCCAGATTACTCTGACAGACGATCTCGGCAAAATTGATTATTCCAACCCCCAGGAATATGAAATAGGAGCCATTACCATTTCCGGTGTCCAGAATTATGACAATACAGTTCTTACTACATTATCGGGGCTTGCTGTAGGTGATAAAATAAAAGTGCCGGGCGAAAAAATTACAAAAGCTCTTGACAACCTTTGGAAACAAAGCTTGTTCGAAGATATAAAGATTTCCGCTTCCAAAATTGTCGGCACTACCATATTTCTCGATATCTTTCTTTCCGAAAGACCCAAGCTTTCAAGGTTTTCTTTTACCGGCGTGAAAAAATCGGAAGCCGATAAACTCAGGGATGAAATAAAACTTTCTAAAGGCGATGTGGTTACCGATAACGTGATCATGTCCACAAAAAATAAAATCCTGAATTATTTTATTGATAAAGGTTTTTTGTTCGCAGCTGTTGATATTGTTCAGAAAAAGGACACCATTACATCAACCGGAACGGTGTTGTATATTCATGTGAACAAAGGTAAAAAGATAAAAATCAACAAGTTAAATATTACAGGTGTACCCGATATAAAACCAGGCAAGCTGAAACGCTCAATGAAAAAAACAAAAGAAAAACATATTTACAGGCTTTTTGCCACATCACGCTTTTCTGAAACGGAATACAAAACCGATAAAACAAGCCTGATTGAAAAACTTAACGAGGCAGGTTTCAGGGATGCAAAAATTGAAAAGGATTCGGTTTATAAATTCAATGACAAAAGCATCAATGTTGATATTGACATCAGCCAGGGACACAAATATTATTTCCGTGACATCACGTGGATTGGCAATACAATATATACCGCTGAAGAACTCAATTCAATACTGAAAATAAAAAAAGGCGACATTTTCAACCAGAGCGCCATGGATGCAAACCTTTACATGAATATTGACGGACGCGACATCAGCTCTCTTTATCTTGACGATGGATACCTTTTCTTTTCAGTTACCCCTGTTGAAGTGAATGTTGAAAACGATTCCATTGATCTTGAAATCAGAATTTATGAAGGAAAACAAGCTGTAATAAGCAAAGTTACGGTAACAGGCAATACAAAAACCAACGACAATGTGGTTATGCGTGAAATACGCTCCAAGCCCGGACAACTCTTCAGCCGTTCCGATATTATCCGTACCCAAAGGGAACTTGCCCAGCTCAGGTATTTCAACGAAGAAACCCTGGCAGTTAACCCCATTCCCAATGCAGCCGACGGCACTGTTGATATTGAATATGTTGTTGAAGAAACATCCTCCGACCAGGTAGAACTCTCCGGCGGATGGGGCGCAGGCCGCATTGTAGGAACACTGGGATTATCGTTCAACAATTTTTCCGCCCGCAATTTCTTCAAGAAAGGAGCATGGAGGCCTTTGCCTTCCGGCGATGGACAAAAACTAAGTCTGCGTGCACAATCCAACGGAATATATTATCAGTCATACAATGCATCATTTACCGAGCCCTGGCTGGGCGGCAAAAAGCCAAATGCCTTAAGTGTTTCAGCATATCATTCCGTTCAAACCAATGGAGTTGCAAAAGGCGAAGCAGCACGCCAGTCAATAGTAATCGACGGTATTTCCGTTGAACTGGGAAAAAGGCTCAAATGGCCCGATGATTTCTTCAATCTTTATTTAGGTGCAAATTTCCAGCTGTACAGGCTTGAAAATTTTTCTTCCTTCTCTTTCCAGAACGGAAGATCAAATAATTTTTATGGCAGTTTTCTGCTGAGCAGGAATTCGTACGATTATTCTATTTATCCCCGGTCAGGTTCCGAATTTTCGCTCCAGATTCAGGCCACTCCCCCGTATTCCTTTTTCGGCAGGGAAAAAGATTACGATACCATCACCGACCAGGAAAAATACAAATGGCTCGAATACCATAAATGGAAGGTCGGAACATCGGTATTCACAAAACTGGCAGGAAATTTGGTGTTGAACTCCCGTGCCAAATTCGGTTTTCTCGGATATTATAACAAGGACATTGGCCCGCCTCCTTTTGAACGTTTTTATCTCGGAGGCGATGGTTTATCGGGCTTCGCTCTTGACGGAAGGGAGATCATAGGAATGAGAGGATATTCAAACAATTCACTTACCCAGACAGATGCTTACGGCGATTATACAGGAGGAATTATTTTCAATAAGTACACCCTTGAGCTCAGGTACCTTATTTCTCCTAATCCTATGGCAACCATTTACGTTCTTGGATTTATGGAAGCAGGAAACACATGGAGCAATTTTAAAACTTTCAATCCTTTTGATGTGAAGCGTTCAGCAGGAGCCGGCATAAGAATATACCTCCCCATGTTCGGACTTCTTGGCCTGGATTGGGGGTACGGCTTTGACGACATTCCGGGCAACCCCGATGCAAATAAGGGACAGTTTCATTTTTCCATTAACCAGTCAATTGATTAATTTTTACGACATAATTTATAATTAAATTCTCAGGAGAAACAAACCATGAAAAATACAGTATTGACAGCAGCATTTGCTCTTTTCTGTTCCCTTGCTTTTTCACAGCAAAAATTTGCTTATGTCGACAGCGAATATATTCTCGACAACATTCCTGAATATGCTGTGGCTCAGGACAAACTCGATGAACTGTCGGTAGAATGGCAGGCGGAAATAGAAGCAAAATTCAAAGCGGTTGACAGCCTTTACAAAAAATATGAGACAGAAGCAGTTCTTCTTCCCGAAGATATTAAAACCAAAAGAGAAGCTGAAATCGTTGCCAAGGAAAAAGAAGCAAAAGCCTTGCAAAAACTGCGCTTCGGCACCGAAGGCGATTTATACAAAAAACGCCAGGAGCTTGTAAAACCCATACAGGATAAGGTGTACAATGCCATTGAAGAACTGGCCACAGAAGGTGTATACGGAATTATTTTCGACAAATCAGGTTCTCTAACCATGCTTTACACAAATCCAAAACTGGATAAAAGCGATGAAGTGCTTGAAAAACTTGGCTATAAGCCCGGTACGATAAATGAAGAGGACGCAAAAGACGATATTAAAGAAGACAAATAGGGTTCTCTTACAATGCTTTACACAAATCCAAAACTGGAT
>JAZDMF010000167.1:0-6725 GCA_043801235.1 Bacteroidota bacterium
AACATTGCAATTCAACCAACACTCCGCTTTTTGGTTGCATAAGGTTTTAATTAATGAATTATTTTGCTCATTCGGTTGTGTCCAGCCGACGCATCTTCCGGAAAAATACACATTGCCGGAATCAATAATTCCTTTCCTGAATACACAGATTCTTTTCTTTTCCCTGAACACCTGATATATCATGAATAACTTTTGAAGTATTTTGAAGTTAAATGACATATTGTTAACCGCAACATATTGATTGTTTGATTATTGCATACAATTAGATTAAATTTGCTAAAAAAATATACAGCTTGAAAAGTACTTCCACATTCAACCCGTATCAAGTCCGCCCCAAGCTCGCTTATTTTAACTTAATGCTAATTATACACAAATAAATAAACACAGACATGGCAATAGTACAGAATCCCATAACTGGCAGAACCAAAAAGAAATTTGGTACAGCCGTATTCGCAAAACAGTTTGGTAAAAACACAATGCGAACAAAACCAATGGAAGTTAAAAACCCTCGTACAACCGGACAGGTCAATCAGCGCAACAAGTTTGCCCTGATGGTCGCTGAAGGTCGAAAGGTGAATATCATGCTGAAGGTCTCATTCCAGAATATGGCTCTTGAAATGACACCATTCAATGTATTTATCAAGCAAAACATCAAAACCGCTATCACAGGAGTTCCCGGAAGTTATGCAATAGATTACTCATTGCTGACAATTGCTAAAGGTCCTTTGTACAAAACCATAAGTTTTCATGCTGGTGCTGAACTTGCAAAATCAGTCAAAAGAACCTGGACAGCTCCAATCGACCCGCTTGATCCTGCAAACCTTGATTTGCTTTATGTCGCTGCCTACAACGAGGACAAAAGTGAATGGTATTACAGTAAAACCGCTGTTACTCGTACCACAGGCCTTCACCAGCAGACAGTTCCTGATGAATGGGTGGGCGATACTGTGCATGTGTATTCATTCTTTGTCAGCCCTGATGGCAGTCAAAGCTCTGACGGAGTATATAGCGGAACAGTGGTAATAATCTAAACTAATCGCATAGTTTATATTCAAAAAAGGGCTTCTCCTGATGGTTAAGCCTTTTTTTATAAGTCATGTGTTACAAATATATTACAATATAAATACATCAAATTATGGCAAGAGTAAACAATGGTTTTTTAGGTGATGCGATAGGCAAACTTGGAAACGTCGTATTCCGTAAGTGGAAAACAATGATAACGGCTTCAAAGTATCAGCCGGATATTCAGGATGCAAACTCTCCGGCTCAACAAAAGCAGCGTTCAAAAATGGTTGCATTGCTTGAATTTCTTAAACCTATCAATAAGTCATTTATACGCTTTTACAATGCACCATATACAAAGGAATCTACACCTTGGGCAAAAGCAATACATGACAATATGAGCGGTGTAACACCCGAATTAAGCTTTGATATACGCAATCTTAAACTTGGTGAACCCAGACATCCTGCTCCGGAAATTATCAGACCAATATACAATCCTTTCATTGATCAGGTACATTTCAAATATAATCCATCCGGAATTCTGCCGCATTCAGAATCTCTGCCATATCATGTTACATCAGTTTTGGGAAAATATGCCAATCCTGAAGCACAGCATGAATTTGATGTCAGGCACCTTGTCTGCGCTCTCCCTGATGATGAATTCTGGTGCTCCACATACGATGGCTATGAAGAAATAGTATATACTAATTTCTGGCACCATGGCATGTTATGGTTCATTTATTATGACACCTATAATGAAAAGATACGCCAACATCCTTTTGAGGATATATCAGCTCCTGCCTATTTTGAAGCCAAACCATTACTTGAAGGTTTTAATACGAATATTAAAAAGAATCTTGTTCCGTCTAAAGCGATCACTTGGGGTTATAAACACGAATCAAATATTTGGTATCTCGATTTTAATATTGATTTTGCAAAAACAAAACTTAAAACCCCCGCTGATTATACCCTAATATTTTGGGGTGTCGGTCTGGTCATTAACCATATTGGTCAGTCAGGTCCATTTGAATGGGATTTACAGGAAAGCACATATGAAATAACACTTGGTGAACATGGCCTCCCAGGCTCGGCAATTCTATTGTATGCCATTTTTGATAAACATGGTGTTCAGGTTTCACGCTTCAACCGCATCTACATTGACAAAGGAAGTGATGATAAAACATACCCTTATTTTGAACAGCTTTTCTTTTGTAATTATTCTCATCCGGCTTCATTCATTCTTACAGGTGATCAGTGTGGTTTTTCCGGCAGCATTAATGAATTATTTTCCGATTTTATCGGACTTTGGAATCAGGGAGTAATTCATAGTGATTGCACACCAGAACCGGCAACAGAATTCAGTTTAAGAATAACACCACACTCGAATGGTGATTTGCACACATCCGATTATAACAGAGCTGAAGGATCAACATACTTTTTCAACGTTGGCCATGATGCATTGCTCGTTCCTGTTGCAAATCAGGGTTATGTCTTTTCTGCTTTTTCAGGCCCTGATGCAGCCGATGTCGTTCCGGTAAATGGCGATATATATAATATCAAAATGACAAAGACACGTGAACTCTCAGCGGTCTTTACTCCAAAATAATAAATAGCATATATATACAAAATTCTAAATCTTTAAGTATATGGAAGAAATTAATGAAATCGTTTATGACAAATTCAAAATAGAGGTTTTCAGCCCTGATGGCACTTTTATCAAGAATGCAATCTTTAACACAGAAGGTGTTTTCTATTGCCCCGGACTTACTCCCGGTCAATTATATTTAATTGTTTTTTCTTATGATGATATTTTGCTATTGTTAGCAGATTTCACTTGCACTGAAAACGGCAAAGTCATTTATCTTAGCCCAGGTCACTTTGTATTCAGCAATGACATTTCTATGAAGGCACCAAAAGCAGGGAACGAACTTGCCACCAAGATCAAGCGCAGGAAAGAATTTAAAGCACCTTTTCAGCAATGGGAAAAGAAGATCATTGAGAACTTCATTAACTCGCATCGTGGCGACGAATCCATTCAAGGGATGAATGCAAGGCATCCGCGCTTTAAAGCTGGTGCAGCTCTTGCTAAGTGCGTTAAATAAGAAAAGAATATCCTTTACCTTGGTTTAAAGAATCAATAAGCATTATGATTAATAATAAGAATAAGCTTGTTTTAGTTGAATGGCAGGATTCTTACAATTTTTCAAATAATTGGGAACTTCTCTCCCAAATGCAAAAACCTGAATGCATGATATGTGTTTCGGTTGGATGGATCACACAAGAAACAAAAGAAAACATATTAATTGTCCCTCATATTTCTGATATAAGGAATAAAAATTCACTTGGTACTGGTTACGGAGTAATGTCAATACCAAAATCAGCAATAGTTAAAAGGAAATTCCTGAAATAAATTATTTCTTTTTACTTGGAATTTTATCAGTTTCTTTTACTGTTGTCTTAGGATGTTTTTCAGCATACTGTTTTGTTGTGTACTGTCCATCACCAGCTTTTCTGTAGCGTTTTACTGTTTTAGCTTTTGGCATATGATTTATATTTACTTACAAAAATAAATATATATTTTTTTTAAAGCAAGCATATTATTAAAATTAAAAAATATTAAAAATAGCATACAGCTACTTTTAAATATTACTCCTTTTAATAACCTTTAAACTATCTGTACATCATTTTTACACAACTTTTACACTCCTGTGGTCAGCCCATATAAAATACTGCTCAAAATCATCTTATCTCAACACATAGGTTTTACAAGACTTTTACACAGCTTGCTCGTTGCCTTTACTTGTCTTTAAAGGCTTCTTATAACACCACTTATTTAAAAGTTTGTATGTCCTTCTGTATGTACCAAATTAAAAAGGGTCTCAGATTATTTCTCTGAAACCCTTGATTTTGCTGGTGACTCCGGAGGGATTCAAACCCCCAACCTTCTGATCCGTAGTCAGATGCACTATTCAGTTATGCTACGGAGCCAATATTTTCTTTAAATATTCTTTTCCAAAACCAGATTTTAGATATTTTTCTCTTATTCTGGCAGATTTACGATCAAATATCTCTTCTGTATACACTAAATTCCAAGGAATATATCCTTTGGTAGATCTAGTTTTTCCACAATTATGTTCCTTTACTCTGCGCTCAATACTCTCCGTAAATCCCACATACAACCTGTTATCAACCTCGCTTCTTAAAACATAAACAAAAAACATATTCAACGTTTTCAGATGCACCCTGCCTACCGCCTGCCTGTCCGGTAGGCAGGGCAGGCAGGTATTCAGTTATGCTACGGAGCCTTACAATATTCTAATGCAAATATACAAAAATTAATAAAATGATTTAAACTTTTACAATTTTGAGAATTAGCTTAATTTTGAAGAATTATGTGGAAACTTACTGTGAAAATATTTGTATCGTTAACTATTGGACTGCTTTCCAGTTTCTCATTAGCACAGCAGTGTTTTTCTTTTAAATATCCTTTAACTTCACTAAAGAAAAATATT
The DNA here is from genome assembly GCA_043801235.1 of Bacteroidota bacterium. Classification (GTDB taxonomy): domain Bacteria; phylum Bacteroidota; class Bacteroidia; order Bacteroidales; family CG2-30-32-10; genus DAOQAK01. Next base: position 4,515 of record JAZDMF010000167.1, read on the forward strand.
TTATTGCCCGCTGACTTATCAACAAAAAAGAATAATGACAATGGTTTTTATTTTGGGGCTAACCTTGGTTTATATTTTGCCAACTCCCATACTGCCTCATACTACAATGGTTCAGATATTAATAGCGTGGATTCCACAATTACTTATTCGATAAATTATCAGCAAATAAAACAATTATTGAACGATTATGATTTCAGTCTTGCTGAACTACCGGTAAAAATGCACTACTCCCCTGCTTTTCTTCTTGGTGTTTATGTAAAATACACAATTGAAAATTCAGGAATTGTTATGCAGTTTAATTTTTCGAGGTTGAAAGCGAACGACATATTTACCATTTCAGTGGATGATCCCACTAATTTTTCATCTGACCCTGTTTATAAACAGGAATCTATTTGGGGAATCGAACAAAGGGCATCCATTGATTTGGGCTATTCGTATACTTTTAACCCAAAAAGCAATTACAGACCTTTTGTACAGTTTGGTGCCAACCTTACTGATACTAAATACATCGATAATAAAATTAATATTGAAGGACTGGAATATTCAATTACAAATTATTATTATTCTTATCAAAAAATTGAACAGGGAGGTGTTGGATTTGGCGCTTTTGCCGGCGGAGGAATGAATCTTATTTTCAGCGAATCCATTTCAATCATGCCCACATTAAATATATATTATACACAGGCTAAAATGGGTGAGTTGATAAAACCACGGTTTAATTATACTTTCTTTATTTCAGTAATATTAAACGGAATATTATAGCTCATGAATAAAAAGGTTAAAACTGCAAGCCTTTCAATATTTTCAAATACTTTTCTGATCATAGTAAAGGTATTCGCAGGAATCATGAGCGGTTCCGTGAGCATAATTTCTGAAGCAATTCATTCTTTCATTGATTTGCTGGCTGCGATCATTGCATTTTTCTCAGTAAAAGTAAGCGATAAAGCTCCCGATGAGGAGCATCCATATGGCCATGGAAAGTATGAAAACATCAGCGGAGTGATTGAAGGCTTCATGATATTCATTGCAGCAGGATGGATCATCTATGAAGCTATAAATAAAATTCTGTATCAGAATGAAATTAAGAAAATCGGAATAGGATTTATCGTGATGTTTATCTCTGCTGTCGTGAATTTCTTTGTATCACGCAGGCTTTACAAAGTTGCCAAAGAAACTGATTCCATTGCGCTGGAGGCTGATGCACTGCATCTGAAAGTAGATGTTTATACTTCTCTTGGTGTAGCTGTAGGTCTTGTACTTATATGGCTTACCGGTTATCATATCCTCGACCCTATTGCAGCTATTCTTGTTGCAATGCTTATTCTACGAGAATCATTCGTGCTTTTAAAAAATGCTTATTCTCCCCTGTTGGATGTTAAACTTCCCGATTCAGAAATAGCTATTATAAAAAAAGCTATCGAAGCAAAAGCTGCCGGCTTTGGCAATTTTCACCAATTGCGGACACGTAAAGGCGGACACCTGAAGTATGTTGATCTTCATCTTGAACTACCACAGCATCTTTCCGTAAAGGAAGCACATGATATTTGTGATGCTATTGAAAAAGACATTGAACGTAAAATACGGAATATCGAGGTGCATATACACGTTGAGCCTTATGTCAAAACAGGCAGAGCATAATAAATAAAGTAAAACTCCGGAAAGACTTTGTTTTTAAGAAGGTTACTGATTTTCAATAGTAGCAGTAAGTCCGCTTTCTTGCAATTTTTTATACATGGGTTCCAGTTCATCATGCGGTCCCGTTTTCACAGTGCATTTGCCTTTATAATGAACTATCAGTGTACACTGTTCTGCCTGCTCCGGATCGTGTTTGCAAACTTCAATCAGCGTTTTAATCACAAAATCGAACGAATTAAAATCATCATTATGGAGAACAAGCTCGCAAGGTGTCGATTGTTTTTCTTCGTTATTTTTCTTAGGTTGTGTTTTTTGTTCTACCATTATTTTATAGATTGACATACAAATTTAATAAAAATTACTAAATCAATAATTTAAATTATCAAGTAAAAGTTTAACTTTGTATTTGTTAGACTCTGAACAATAGAGGCATTTCCCGCATTTCAGGTTGTATGCAGTAAAAAAATATTTTATGAAACAGATTGCAGTTATTGGCAGTGGCGAACAGCTATCATCCGAGATATATGATATGGCTTATACCATTGGAAAATTAATTGCCCTGAGCGGAAATATACT
>JAZDMF010000364.1:0-2457 GCA_043801235.1 Bacteroidota bacterium
CTTCGCTATCCCCATTACAGCAGGCATATCGGCCATCCATCCGCTCAGATGAACCGGCATGATCGCTTTTGTTTTCGGAGATATTTTTTCTTCAATTTTATGTATATCGATATTAAAATCCTTTGCAACATCAACCAGAACAGGTATTGCACCGACGTTCACAATTGCGGAACAACTGGCTACAAATGTATGAGCAGGAACAATAACCTCATCGCCAGCGCCAATGCCGGCAGCACGAAGCGACATATGCAAAGCATCATATCCACTATTCAATCCTATCGCATATTTTGTTCCGACAAAGGCTGCAAGGTTTGTTTCAAATTCTTTAAGATGTCCCCTGTCAATCAATTCACCTTTGCTCATTACATCAAAATAGGCTGCATCAATTTCGCTTTTCAGCATCTGGTACAGCCTTCCGGGGTTAACAAAACGTACTTTCATTCTTCAGGATAATTTATTACTTTATGTATAGCTTCAATTATTTGTTCTTTTTTTATATAATAATTTTCTTCAAGTGAACGACTGGCGGGAGCTGGAGCATCAGGCAAACAAACTCTTTCAACAGGAGCTTTCAATTTACTGAAAGCATTTTCAGAAATCATTGCCGAGATTTCAGCAGCATAACCGAATGATTTCCATGAACCATCAACAATGACGGCTTTTCCCGTTTTTGATACCGAAGAGAGAATGGTATTTTTATCATAGGGTTTTAATGTGCAAAGGTCAATGAATTCAACATCTATTCCTTCCTTTGCCATTTCTGTTGCAACAGTATCGCAAAGAAATGCAGTATAAGATGAAGAAATGAGTGTTATGTCTTTGCCCTGCTTTCTGACAAAAGCTTTACCAATAGGCACTTCATACATTTCTGTCGGCACATGTGCATCTTTTCCGTAAAGCCAGCGGTCGTCAATAAAAACAACAGGATCCGGATCATTTATTGCAGAGATAAAAAGCCCTTTAGCATCATAGGCATTGGAAGGAGCGACCACCTTTAATCCCGGAACATGAGAAAAAATTGAATGAAGAGCTTGTGAATGCTGCGCAGCCTGTTCTCCTCCGCGATTTACTATCAGCCAGAAAACAACAGGAGTAGAAGCATTTCCTCCACTCATATAATGCCAGTTCGCAGCCTGGTTAACTATTGGATCAAATGCATAGAGAACAAAATCTGCACGTGGATGAACTACAATAGATTTCATGCCGGCCAAGGCAGCACCAACTGCTGCGCCTGTAATAGCGTTCTCGGAAACTGGTGTATCGATAACGCGTGATTCTCCAAATTCCTCGATCAGACCGCTGCAAGTATTTCCCACATACCATGGACTTTTAACGCCTTGCCCTATCAGCAAAACCGATGCATCGCTGCGCATCAGCTGTATGATGGCTTCGTTTATAGCAATGCTGTATTTAAGCTTCCTTTCTGAAAACATATTTTGTGACTTCCTCTTTATTTGGGCGATTGCTTTCCACAGCATACCGCACTGCATCATTTACTTCATCAGAAATATTTTTTCTGATTTTATTCATTGTTGCAGAATCTATAATTGAATTATCCTTCAAATATTTTTCAAAACGTATAATAGGATCTTTTTCTAACCATTGCTGCAACTCTTCTTTCGGGCGAATATCAGTATGAGTTCCCTGGATATTATCATCAGGGCCTACATGTCCGCGAAAACGATAAGTAAGAAACTCCATGAAAACAGGACCATTTCCGCTGCGGCATTTTTTTACAGCTTCCTGTGAAGCCTCATAAACAGCCAATACATCATTTCCATCAACCTGATATGAAGAAATGCCAAAGGGTTTTGCAACCTCAACGATCGGGCAATCCACACGAATCTCTTTTATGGGTAAATGTGTTGAGTACAAATTATTTTCACATGCAAAAATAATGGGCAATTTTTTTATGGATGCAAAATTCATAGCTTCGTAAAGAACACCCTCACCCGTTGCTCCATCGCCGAAAAAAGTAACGGCAACCCGGCCATCCTTACGAATTGATGATGCAAGTGCAGCGCCAAGAGCAAGTGAAATAGTACCGGCTACAATAGGCGCAATACCAAGTATGCCTTTTTCAGGTGCAACGAGATGCATAGAACCTCCGCGGCCCCCGCAGCAACCACTCTCCTTGCAATAAATTTCAGCAATCATTTTTTTCAAATCACCGCCCTTTGCAAGATAGTGCCCATGGGAACGATGGTTTCCGAAAACATAGTCCTCATTGGCAAGATTAGCGCCAATGCCACTTGCTACAGCTTCCTCCCCTGAATACAGGTGAACCGGACATCTCACAGTGCCATCGAGAATAGGCTCCACAAGCTTTTCTTCAGCAAGCCTGATGCGGAGCATAGTTTTATAAAGACCTTGTAAAAACTCAGAATTATAAGTCATTTCTACCTTTTAAAAATGGCGACCAAAGTTAACCAAATAATTTAAATATTCATTTTAAAA
>JAZDMF010000206.1:0-6830 GCA_043801235.1 Bacteroidota bacterium
TTTAAATTTATTTAAAAAGTTTGGTATTGAAACCAGGATTGGCCTTCATTGCTCCCCACTTGCACATAAGCACCTATGCACATACCCTGAGGGAACTCTGCGTATCGCGCCTTCGGTTTATCATACCACACGCGACTTTGATTTTTTACTGGAAGCGCTTAAAATGATATAAAAATGCTATACCTGTTTGAGTCCACTCACTTAGTGATTAATGCCGAAAAAAGATGTATGGAAAAAGGCATGAAATATAAAATAATCCCTGTTCCCAGGAACATTTCTCATGAATGCAGTATGGCTATTGAAATAGCTGACAAACATGAAAAAGAACTTGATGAAATTTTAACGTCTGGTGATATAAAATATTCCAAATATCATAAACAATATATATAATATAAAGGTATGAGCTTAAATGAAAAAACATTTGACCTGTTAAAAACAGTTGAACAGGGAGGTTGTTCAGCGAAGCTTCCTGCACAGCTGCTCGAAGATATTTTAAAGAATATTCCGTATTTAAAATCAGAAAACCTTTTGGTTGGCACCGAAAACCATGACGATGCTTTGGTTTGGAAAATTAATGATGAAATTGCAATTATTCAAACTTTAGATTTCTTCCCTCCTGTTTGTTCCGATCCTTATGATTTTGGTCAGATTGCAGCAGCAAACGCATTAAGTGATGTATATGCAATGGGAGGTAAAGCTATTACTGCGCTAAACATTGTAATGTTTCCTTCATCAAAAATGGATATCTGCATTTTAAAAGAAATACTTAAGGGAGGTGCCGATAAAATTATTGAAGCCGGAGCGGTTCTCGCCGGAGGCCATACAATAGATGATTACCCTCCAAAATATGGATTAGCAGTAACAGGAATAATCCACCCCGATAGAATTATTACAAACAGCAAAGCTAAAGCAGGAGACGTACTGATTCTCACAAAACCATTAGGGACAGGTGCTATTATTGCAGGGCGCCGGATTAATGAAGTTTCCGAAACTGATTATCGGGGGGCTATTCAGGAAATGAAACTCCTGAATAAAAATGCAGCTGAAATTATGCAAAAATACCATATAATCAGCGCAACAGATGTGACCGGATTCAGCCTGCTGGGACATGGTTTGAAAATGGCTAATGCCAGCGGAGTATCATTCATAATAGAATCATGTAATGTACCTGTTTTAAGGGGAGCATATAACCTGATAAAATTGGGGTGCATTCCCGGTGCCGCATTCCGTAACTTATCATATATTGAGAAACAGGTTGAATTTGATGCAGGACTTGATTATAATTTAAAAATGCTTTTATTAGATCCGCAAACATCAGGAGGATTACTGATGAGTTGCAACAAAAATATTGCAAATAAAGTTATTTCAGACCTGACAAAAGAAGGTTATCCCGATGCTGCGGTAATTGGTTATGTTACTGAAAAATCAGAACAGTACTTATTTATTCGCACGAAGATTTAGTTTTATTATCTTATATTTAATCAAGGTGTTTATAATTAAAATCCGAAAGATGATATAAGTCATTTTTTGATTTGATAATAACTTATATTTTCGTCGCGTTCAATTGTTAATTTCTAAACATATATAAAGGAGGTACATATGACTGTTATTAGCCGAAGAGCTTTTTTTCAGCGAAGCGCTTTCACACTTGGCGCTGTTATTACCACATTTTCCATAATACCAAAATCTTCCCGGGCCGGAGAGACTGAGTTTAAAACAACCCAGTCCAAAGAGACCACAACAATCTGCCCTTATTGCGGAGTTGGATGTGGTTTGATAGTTTCTACCCGTGATGAGAAAATCATTAATATTGAGGGTGATTCAGAACATCCTGTTAATGAAGGTTCGCTTTGCTCAAAGGGAGCTGCATTATTTCAGGTGGCAAATAATGACCGGCGTCTGACAACAGTAAAATACCGTGCCGCGGGTGCTTCCGAATGGGAGGAAAAGACATGGGAATGGGCAATTGATGAAATATCAAAAAAAATAAAAGCTACCCGTGATGCCACATTTAAAGAAAAAGATGATAAAGGTCTTACTGTAAACCGCACAGAAGGCATTGCCTGCTTCGGAGGAGCTGCACTGGATAATGAAGAATGTTACACTTACAGCAAATTTGCACGGTCGCTCGGGGTAGTGTATCTCGAGCACCAGGCGCGAATTTGACACAGCCCCTCAGTGGCCAGTTTGGCTGCTTCATTCGGTCGCGGAGCTATGACAAATCACTGGAATGATATTGCCAATTCCGACTGTATTATGGTTATCGGTTCTAATGCTGCTGAAAACCATCCGTTAGCTTTCAAGCATGTTATCAAAGCAAAAGAAAAAGGGGCTACTCTTATTTCTGTCGACCCCCGTTACACAAGAACCGCATCACTTGCCGATATATATGCTCCCTTGCGTTCAGGCACCGATATTGCATTTATTAATTCTATTATAAACTATGCTCTTACAAATGACCTGGTGCAGAGCGATTACCTCCTTGCCCATACGAACGCAAGTTTTCTTGTTAATGCAGATTATGATTTGGCTGACGGTATCTTCGGTGAGATAAAAGATAAAAAATACACCAAGGCAAACTGGGGTTTCCAGAAAGATGCTTCCGGATTAGTATTAAAAGACAAAACCCTGAAAAATGAAAATTGCGTTTATCAATTATTAAAAAAACATTTTTCGAGATACGATTTTGAGATCGTTTCTAAAATTACAGGTACTCCAGTCGCCGATTTAAAGAAAGTGGCAGAAGCTATCTGCGCTACACATAAACCTGAAAAATCAGCAGTGATCATGTATGCTATGGGAACTACCCAGCATACCTATGGAACACAAAACATCCGTTCTTATTCTATCCTGCAAACGCTTTTAGGAAATATCGGTGTTGCAGGCGGTGGAATTGATGCTATGAGGGGCGAATCAAATGTTCAGGGTTCTACCGATTTCGGACTCTTATATCATATCATTCCCGGTTATCTGAAAGCCCCTACTTCAGAACACATCGATCTGGAAACATATTTAACAAAATGCACTCCTACCACAAAAGATACACACAGCGCAAACTGGTGGAGCAATTATCCAAAATATATCACCAGCATGTTAAAATCATGGTGGGGAGATGAGGCTACCAAAGAAAATGATTATTTATTTAATTACTTGCCAAAATCCGGCGGGAATTATTCGCATATAGCTTTATTTGAAGAAATGGAAAAAGGCACCATTAAAGGATGCATACTTTTAGGACAGAATCCCGCAGTCGGTGGCCCCAACTCCAAAACAGAACGGGGTGCCTTGAAAAAGCTCGAATGGATGGTTGCTGTTGATCTTTGGGAAACAGAAACAGCCTCTTTCTGGAAAGACCCCGAAGTGAATTCAGCTGAAATCAGCACCGAAGTATTCCTCCTTCCCGCTGCTTCTTCCGTTGAAAAAGAAGGCAGCGTATCAAATTCCAGCAGATGGGCACAATGGAGATATGCCGCTGTTGCCCCTCCGGGTGAAGCAAAATCCGACCTCTGGATCCTGGATAAATTACAAAAGAAACTGAAAATATTATATGCCGAAAAAGGAATTTTTACCGATCCTATTACAAAACTTTCATGGAACTACGGTACCGGTGAAGACCCCGATGCCAAAATGGTAGCAAAGGAAATTAATGGTTACTTCCTTAAAGATGTTGATTTCCCTGATAAAAATAAATCATTCAAGAAAGGTGACCTTGTTCCTGGTTTTTCTTTCCTCAAAAGTGATGGCAGCACCTCATGCGGCTGCTGGATTTATTCCGCAAGTTATATAAACGATGTAAAAGATGTTAACGATGGGAACATGATGGCACGCAGGAAACGTTCCGATCCCGAAGTTGATAAAATTGGTTTAAATGCTGGCTGGGCATGGTGCTGGCCTGTAAACAGAAGAATCATATATAACCGCGCTTCCTGCAATGCACAAGGAGAACCCTATGCCCCTGATAAAGCAGTGGTTAAATACAACTGGGTTGATAAAAAATGGACAGGCGATGTTTCAGACGGTCCATGGCCCCCTATGGAAAAGGTTGATGGTTCGGTTAATCCCGATGGTAAATATTCATTCATCATGATGGCAGAAGGCCATGCATCCTTGTTTGCCGATCTGCTTGACGGTCCGTTGCCCGAACATTATGAACCCGTGGAAAGCCCTGTTACCAACCTTATTTCTAAACAACAAACCAATCCGGTCATAAAAATCTGGAGGCCCAAAGAAATTGGCTCTTCTGCTGATTATCCCATTGTTGCAACCACCTACCGAGTTTCTGAACACTGGCAGGCCGGCGCAATGACAAGGAATCTCCCGTGGCTTGCTGAACTGGTTCCCAATGCCTTTGTAGAAATAAGCAATGAACTCGCTGAAGAAAAAGGAATCGAAAATGGTGATAAAGTAAAAGTCAGTACAATTCGTGCTTCTATCGAAATATATGCTTTAGTGACTTCAAGGCTGAAACCATTCCAGGTTGATGGAAAGACAATTCATGAAGTAGGACTTATCTGGCAGTTTGGTTATGCAGGATTAGCTACCGGCCCTACTGCAAATGATCTTACACCACATGTTGGTGATGCCAATACATCAATACCGGAATATAAAGCATTTTTGTGTAACATTGAAAAAGCATAAGGATTTAATATATGGAAACAACAAATCAAAAGGCATTATTATATGACAATACGTTATGTATGGGATGCCGCGGATGCCAGGTTGCCTGCAAGCAATGGAATAATCTGAAGGCTGAAGAAACAACATTTTTCGGAGGCCCGGGTTATCAAAATCCAAAAAATCTTTCAGGCCACACCTTCACCTTAATAAAGTATCATGAAGTAGTTGAAAATGACTCTATGAAAAATTGGGTTTTCTGGAAAAGCCAGTGCCAGCATTGCATTGAACCTGCATGCATCGGTTCCTGTCTTGTCGGGGCTCTTCATAAAGAAGAAAGCGGCGCTGTTGCATGGAATGCCTCTAAGTGCATCGGTTGCCGTTATTGCATGATGTCCTGTGCTTTTGACATACCGAAATACAACTGGGACAGCATTAACCCCGAAATCCGTAAATGTAATCTTTGTTTTGATCGCATTAAAGAAGGATTATCACCTTCATGCGCAAAAACCTGCCCTACCGGAGCTATTCTTTTTGGCAACCGTGAGGAACTTATACTAACTGCCGAGAAAAGGCTTGCGGCAAATCCCGAAAAATATTACCAGCACATTTATGGAAAAGAAGAGGTTGGCGGAACTGCTGTATTGAGTATTTCAAGGATAGCGCTGGAAGATATCGGATACCCGAAGAACCTGACTACCTCTGTCATTGGTAGCAGAACAGCTCCTACTTTGAAAGCTATTCCAATGGTTGTTGTCGGGTTGGGTGCTGTACTGGGTATTACCGCATTAATTGCTGACAGAAAAAACAAGGTTGCCGAATCAAAAAAAGATAAAGGAGGTAAAAATGAATAACCAGAAACAATCAAAATCGACCGGACGAAGTGTCCTTAATATACTGGCAATTGTAGGTGTATTATTAATAATATACCGACTGATAAGAGGATTAGGAGCAAGCACAAACCTCTCCGACGGATATCCGTGGGGACTATGGATAGGAATTGATATTATGGCTGGAATTGCCATGACTACAGGAGGTTTGATTATAGCTGTACTGGTGCTTATTTTCGGAAAATCAAAATTCCGACCACTACTCAAACCCGCATTACTTACAGCTTTTCTGGGTTATATTTTGGAAATAATCGGCCTCGTCCCTGATTTAGGCCGTCCCTGGATGCTTTGGAGTACTATTATTAACTGGAACAACGATTCGGCAATGTTCCTGGTTGCATGGTGCGTGATCTTTCAGGCTATATTCCTTTTTACAATACTGGCACCTACTATATTTGAGAAATTCAAATGGAAAGCTATACAAAATGCATATGATATTTTTGTGCCCTGGGTAGGAATATTTCTGATTACTTTTTTTGTTTATCTTGTTTCAGGCGCATTAATATGGACAGGCATTACTTTTGTTCTTTTTATTATTCTTTGGATTATTTTCAAAACCTCAGTCAAAAAGGACAGTATATTGCTGCTCTTAGCTGTTATGGGGATCATAATCTCTGTTTCGCACCAGACTGCCCTGGGTACTCTTTTTGTTTTAATACCCGAAAAACTTGCCGGGCTTTGGTACACTCCATTTTTACAGATTAATTTCCTTATCACTTCAATAGCTCTCGGATTGGCTATGATCATTCTTGAATCAACACTTTCTTCAAAGGCTTTTGGTTTTGGATTGGAAACTAATCTGATCACAAGCATTGGAAAAGGACTGCTATGGGTATTATTTATTTCAATTATTATCCGCTTTGTAACATTATTTGACCAAACTGGCTTTGATTTTTCTGAAGCCGGAACAGGACCTCAGATTTTCTCCTTCATTCTCGAAATACTTGTGGGCCTCCTTATTCCTTTTATTTTGCTGCTTTCACCTGCAAAAAGGAATTCAGCAAAAGCCCTGTACAATGTTGCAATATTTGTGATTATCGGGATGATGATTAACCGTATTAATGTTGCATGGGTGGGTATTAACAGCGTCGGCTATAATAATTATGTTCCCTATTTCATCGAAATACTGGTTACACTGGGTATATTCTCCATCGGAATTATTTCGTTTTACACCATCAGCCGCCGCTTTGCTATTTTTTCGGAACATTAAAATTTATCGGTTGGATTGAACATTTATTGAGCCGGCATTTTTAAATTTTTATAATTAGGAAAAAAAATCTGATGATCAAGTATCTCAGATTTTTTTTTTAATCATTTGTTCCGTTT
>JAZDMF010000207.1:0-3180 GCA_043801235.1 Bacteroidota bacterium
AGTTAAGAAGAAATATTGAACCCTTTTCAGGGTTCATTTTCACAGATCGGTTATTTTCCACGGGTTATACCCGTGGTTATTATTACCTGCCTGGCGGCAGACAGGTTTGACTCCTTCGGAGTCCTTAACTAAACGACATTGACTTCTAAACCATTATTGCTTTATGAATTTATTGAAGTACACGTTTCCTGAAGTTCTAATTTCAATAAAGTAAACTGCAGGTTTCAGTTTAGAAATATTTATTCCTGCCGATTTCGCTGAAATTTTCCCTGCCAGAAGAGCCGTTCCCCCGCTGCCGGAAATTTCATACCCGCAGGAATCAGGAAAAGCATCACTGCCAAAGGTCACATTTAAAATATCTGATGCAGGAACAGGGAACAGCAATATTTCTTTTCTGGTTTTTATATCTTCCACTGAGGCAGGAGAGACAGCAGCAGAATATGAATAAGCAGCCGTACTGCTGTCTGACAAGGCAGTATCAATGCACATTACAGCCATAACAATTTTATTGTACTCTGTTCCGAAGTCAGCCGCATTGAAAACTGCTTCATTTTGCGCATCCGGCTCTGCACTTATCACATCAACGATGGTGGATGTCGCAGTATTCATCAGAACAAATGCCAGCCTGTATTTTAATGTATCGTCGCCATTGAACGTCACTGACAACTGACCGGATGAAGTTGCATTAAATATATTGTAATCAGCACCAAAGGGGGTTACTGTCTGTGTTTTCGGGCCTGTAGGATACACATTGTGCACATATGTTTGCTGTGCAACCGGAAAATTAAAATGAAAATATGAATACTTTCCGCTTTCAAAAACCGGATCATCAATATAATTTGCAACGATCCATTGTTCAAAGGCATCTTCGAACGATTCGCTGTAGCCTAATGAATCCAGTGCATTCCGCATACCGTCAATTCCGTTTGCCTGTTCCTGTATCAATGTTTTGATATATTGGGTACCTCCGTAATGTTCGAACATGAACACTGTCCACATTAATACCTGGTCGTAACTTGCCCCGCTTAAAAAATAAATAAGCGGAAGGTCGGGATTGGAAGCAAAAAAAGCATTATTGTGCATCACTCCCTGTTGCGTAATATTTTGAGTAAGAAATTCGGCGGCAAATGTCGAAAACCCTTCGTCTATCCAGGCTTCCTCCCAGTATTTCACCGGATTGACAGGGGGTTCAGGCGAATGATCCTGCTGCCAGTGAAGCAGATGTCCGAATTCATGAGCGACTATAGAGGGTGCGCCGCTGAAATAATAGGCAGCAACAAAAATCATTTCACGCTGTGAACTGTGCATTCCCCAATGCGAGAATATAAATGTATCGGGCATTTGCTGACCGGGATCGAAATATCCTGCCCAGTTGGTTTCATCTAAGGCAAGAATAAAAACATTTGAGTCGTTATCAAACGCATCAGGAACCGGACCGTACAGGGGTGTGAGATTCGGAAAATAATGTTCATCAAAACGATGCACCAGTGTGTCGAGTGCAGCCTGAGAAGGCTGGGTGGCCACATCTTCAACAAAAACATAACAATGCTGGCCAGCTTTTTTACATACCGCATTCACTATACGTTGCGGCGTTCCCCACAATGGCGGCCAGTCAACGTACGATACCGACCAGAACTGAAGTGTGTCGCCTTCATTGATTTGTGCGTGTATGAATGTGTTTGAAAAAACAAACAAAATAAGAAAGAAATATTTTTTCATAATAGATTATTGAGTTGCGGTTTTTTTCAGTTGACAAGTTAACAAGTTATAAGCAGACTAGCTCGATTATTATTTGTTTGTTGTCAAATGCAGGTTATTCTTTGTTTTGCTATATCACATTATCGCTTCTTCGCCTTGTCTTTTTATCTACGATTCTATGTCAGATTTCAACTTATTAAATTTCTTTCGCCGTTACCATGCGGAAAGGCAAAACACCCCTGAATTTTCGCGAAATTGAATTTACTTTATTTTCGATAGCCGATATTCCCCTTTTTGAAAATTCGTTCTCCTGCATCTCAGACAGCATAAGCATTTCGAATGCAGTGGAGGGAAGCCAGTCCACATCGGCCTGGTAGCCGCATATGGCGAGCGCACCTGTTTTATCCAGGAATTTTTTCAGATAATTTTTCCGGATAGCCAGCGTACTGCATGAACCGAAAATAATGATGGAATTGCTGCATTTGCCGGAAACCAGTTCTGCAAGGTCATTCAGGGAATAATATTTTTTGTCACCCAGCATCATACGGTTTTTCTCACCATGAAAAGCCAGGTACAAAATAGGATAACGCGAATATTTCCGAAGCGTCCATTTGTTCACAAAAAATTCGGTTTCCTCAACTGTCGCACATCCGTGATAAATATAATCAATCCCACGGTTGCAATGCAACATTTCAAGTATGGGCTTTACCGATGATTTCTCCCTCAGGTCGTCATCCCAAATTCCTTCAAGGCAATATATTCCCTTCATCACTCACAAAGTTAATTGAACAAAGATAATGATATTAAAAACAGTAGTGTTTTTTTAGTTTATTAGTTTTAATAGTTGTTGGTTACAGTTAAATTAGTTGTCAGTTATAGTTAAAAAGGAATGTTTAAACAAATTAACTATAACTGAAACCTAAAAAACCAAAACTATAAACTAAAAACCATCAACTATTGTATTTATACATATCACTCAAGAATTATTATTTTAAAATACAGAAAGATTCAAATATGAGTCTACTCCAAAAAATCAATTTTCCTGTTTTCAGCGACTTTTTACCCTTAATCCCTAAAGGGAAGTCACTGAAAATCAACTCCCTTTAGGGCGGGGGTAAATTGATTTTCAACTCTAAGGGACTTTTTGGAGTGGACTCAAATATGTTTTAATAAATTTGATACATCAAATGCATGAGGATGCCAGACTTTTATAAAGATCTCAAAATAAATTTTTCAGAATTCATTCTGAAACACGAATATTTTGACCATTACAGTTCGCTTCATGGCACAGGACATATTTACAGGGTGATGTACCATGTGCTGAAACTTGGCACTTTGTTAAAAATGACTATCGGGTTGTGCACCCAAGATTTTTTTTAAGAATTTTCAATACATGCAATTAATAATCTGTCGAATATTTTTTCACCAAAATACCGTCTGTTGTATTTGTAGCAAAATTCATTGAGATAATTTTGCAGATAG
>JAZDMF010000373.1:0-3012 GCA_043801235.1 Bacteroidota bacterium
ACTTATAACATTGCAAAAATAATATAAAAAAAAGAATTTACAACTTTGTAGGTCATTTTTTTTTATTAAAATGCTTTTTTTTAATATTTATCCTTATATGTTGTTTTATTACAAAAAGTTACATTATTATAAAAAATATATTAGGATATTAAAAATATGTTTTCATATATTTGCTTCCGTAAAAATAAACCCAAAAAATAAATAAGCTGAAAATTATGAAAAGTACCGGATTCAAACTTCTTGCCGCTATAGGGATAGTGGCAGTAATTCTGTCGGGTTGCGGCCTGAAAAAAATGGTAAAAAAGTATGATACTGTTAAATACGAGGTCACCCCGCAGGTTCTTGAAACCCATGGCGGCAAAATAGCAGTTACCGTAAAGGGAACATTTCCCGAAAAATATTTCAGTAAAAAAGCAAGCATCGAATTTGCTCCTGTCCTGAAATATGATAAAGGAACAACACCCCTGAAATCAATGACCATACAGGGTGAAAAAGTAAAAGGCGGCACAGGCACTGTTATTAAAAAGAAAAGCGGCGGCACTTTTACCTTTACCGATATTATTACATACAATCCCGATATGAATAAATCGGAATTAACTGTTGATGTTAAAGCTACCCAGGGTAAAAAAACAAAGGAATTGGGAAATACAAAACTAGCCGATGGTGTTATTTACACCTCCGAAAGAGTTCAGAAGGAAGAAGACACCTACCTTGCAGAACATGGTTATCAGAAAGAAGTTATTGTTCCCAAAACCGGCACTCTTTATTTCGCAAAAGGTATTTCCACTCTTGATCTTATCACGCTCCCTTTGAATAAGGATGAAGCCAATAAAACCAGGCTGAAAGCTTTTACTGATTTCATTAAAAACGGCTGGAAAATAAAAAATGTTGAAATCACCGCATGGGCATCGCCCGAAGGTGAAGAAACCAGGAATCAGGGCCTTTCAGATGACCGTTCTAAAACTGCCGAAAAATATCTTAAAGAAAAGATCAAAGATGCTATGAAGGAAAAAGCAAAAGCAGGCAAGGAAAAAGTGGATGAAAAGAAAATAGAAGCCGATATTCCTGTTGCGACATTAAATGCAAAAGGCGAAGACTGGGACGGTTTTCTTCAGTCGCTTGGCTCCTCCAGCATTAAAGAGAAAAATACAATTCTGAATGTTGTAAATTCTCAGTCCGATCCTCTGAAAAAGGAAAAAGAAATCGAGAATATGACCGTCATTTATCCGGAAATTGAACAGCTGATACTTCCTCCGTTAAGAAGATCCGTCATGATAATAAATTATTACGAACCCAAGAAAACCGACCAGGAAATTGCTAAGTTTGCAACCACCATGCCTGATTCATTAAAAAAAGAAGAACTTCTTTATGCTGCTACACTTACGCAGGATTTAAATACGCAATTGAAAATTTACGAATCTTCAACCCGTATTTACTCCACCGATTGGAAAGGTTTCAACAATGCAGCCTATGTTTGCCTTAAACTTGGAAAAGTAGATGAAGCAGCAACTTATCTTGAAAAAGCAAATACATTGAATCCCAACAAAGACATGGTTATTAATAATCTTGGCGTGATTGCCTCCTGGAAGAAAGAATACGACAATGCAAAATCGTATTACGAAACGGCACAAGGACTTGGAATAAATGAAGGATTCAACCTGGGAATAATCAATATCAGAAAAGGTGAATATGCTACTGCCCTTACTTCATTCGGAAACAGAACATGCACACACAACATAGCTCTTGCTCAATTGCTTTCGGGCAATTCACCGGCAGCAGCTTCAACGCTTAAGTGTACTGAGACTAAATCGGCGGCTGTTTATTATTTATTGGCAGTTGTTGGCGCACGTTCAGGAAGCACTGCCATGATTTATGAAAACCTTCCGTTAGCTATTGATGCAGATCCTTCGTACAGGGATCAGGCCAGGGACGACAGGGAATTCCTGAAATACAATACCAGCGCTGAATTCCAGAATGCGATAAAATAATTGAAATGGATTCTTTGAAAAAAAGGGGGCGGCCGCAGGCCGCCCCCTTTTTTTGTACAGGCAAAATCAAAGCGCAATCCGCGTAATGCCTGTTTCGTATTCTTTGTTCAAGATGGAATTTTTTACCAGATTATAATCCGCTTCATCGTTTACAAAATCTATGTTGTTCGTGTCGATGATTAATATCCGCATGTTTTGCTGCGATTTGATAAATTCAAGGTATCCGCTCTGTATTTTTGCCAGGTATTCTTTTTCCATGTTCTGTTCATAAGAGCGTCCGCGCCTGACTATGTTCCGTTTCAGATTATCGATGGATAAGTACAGGTATACCAGAAGGTCGGGCTTGGGAAGCGTAGTGTTTATAATATAAAAAAGCTTGGTGAACAAGGCGAATTCGTCATCCTGAAGAGTCTTTTGTGCAAAGATAAGGGTTTTGTTTATGAAATAATCTGTAATGGTAAATGTTTTGAAAAGGTCCTGCCTTGCAAGTTCATCTTTCAGCTGGTGGTATCGGGCAGCAAGAAATGAAAGTTCAAGAGGGAATGCATATTGCTCAGGATTTTCATAAAATTTGGGGAGGAAAGGATTGTCGGCAAATTGTTCAAGAATAAGTTTTGCATTATGGTCTTCGGAAATTTTTGTTGCAAGCGAGGTTTTGCCTGCCCCGATATTTCCTTCAATGGCTATATAATTATAAAGCATTTCAGTTGGGCATTATGCTGTCGAACGAAGGTGCCTGAATAAGTTCCACCTCGCTGTCATCAGTACATTCTTTAAGCAAGGTTGAAATATTTTTCCCGAGCGCAGGATGAATGAAACGGGGAGCAATATCATTCAGAGGAACAAGTACAAATTTGCGTTTTTGCAGTTGAGGGTGTGGTACAATAAGGCATTCATCATATATGATCCTGTTATCATAAAAAATGATGTCGATGTCCATTTCGCGGGCAATCCATTGTTTTTCCTGTCGTTTCCGCCCTACCGAGATTTCGATTTTCAGAATTTCATTCAACAGTTCAAAAGG
>JAZDMF010000226.1:0-2039 GCA_043801235.1 Bacteroidota bacterium
CGAAGAAATTGCTTTATCATACTTTAAAAAGAAGTTTCCCGATTGTTTTATAACATCATCTGTCGAAGTATTGCCTTCAATCAGGTTTTATGAAAGAGTACGCACAACAGTTGTTAATGCTTATATCGGTCCTATTGTTGCAAATTATCTTGATAAACTTACATCAAAACTTGATGAAATCAATTTTAATGGAAAACTGTTAATTGTTCAGTCGAACGGAGGTGTAGTTACTCCTGAAATCGTAAAAAAATCACCTGCAGTTACTGTTCTCTCAGGTCCTGCGGCGGCACCGACAGCAGGAATATTTTATGCTAATTTGCTTGGCAAAAAGAATTGTATCACCGTAGATATGGGCGGCACCAGCTTCGACGCAAGCATCGTCGTTGATAATCAGTGTTTGACAAGCACCGAAGGTGAAATAAACAGGTATAAAATAGCGTTGCCATCCCTTGATATTGTAACGATAGGTGCAGGAGGTGGCAGTATCGGATGGCTAAACAATGGAGGATTGCTTCAGATGGGTCCCCAGAGTGCAGGTGCCTCGCCTGGTCCCATTTGTTACGATAAAGGTGGTGAACTTCCGGCATGTACAGATGCAAATTTAATATTAGGGTATTTGAATCCCGATTATTTTGCCGGTGGCAAAATCAAATTAAATTATGCCCAAACGCAAAATTTAATGGAGAAAGAACTTGCCTCAAAGCTGGGTTTATCTTTGACGGAAACTGCGGCAGGAATGTACAGAATTATCAACTCAAATATGGCACAAGGTGTCAGGCAGGTATCTATCGAGAAGGGACATGACCCACGTGAATTCTTGTTTATTGTTGCAGGCGGTGCAGGTGCCATTCATGCAGGAGAAATATGCAAGGAACTTGAAATACCGATGTTTATGGTTCCTAACACTGCTTCGATTTTCTGTGCAGCTGGTATGTTGCTCGGTGATTTGAAGCATGATTATGTCCTTTCATTCCTTTCTTCATTTTCAAAATTCGCTCAAAATGAATTGCTGAAACTATACAATCAGATGAGAGACAAAGGCATGAACACACTCATTTCGGAAGGTATAAAGAAAGAAAAAATCGAATATGAACCTATTATGGACCTAAGGTATATAGGTCAATACCATGAAGTACAGCTTCCTGTCGAATGGAAGGATATTGAAACCTGTAATCTTGAAAAAATAGCCGAAGCATTTCATGATGAACATAACAGGCTGTATGGTTATTCCCTGAGGGAAGGAGCCGAGATAGAAACTATAAATATCAGGCTTCGATGTATCGGCAAAATTGAACGTCCAAAGTTCCTTTCCGAAAATATTGATAGTATTCCTCTCGCTCAAGCTTTTAAAGGAAAAAGAAAAGCTTTTATGCCCGAAACAAATACTATGATAGAAGTTCCTGTTTACAACGGCGACCTTGCAATCAGCAATAATAAAATCGAAGGACCGGCAATTATCGAAAAGTCAAATACATCAATATTCATCAGCGAAAGCTACGACTGCATCGTTGATAAATACTGCTCTTTTATTGTGTATAGTAAGAATGTTTTTCCTGATGGATGGAATGAATTGAAAATGGAGAAATGAGTTATTGGCTATTGTTACAATACTCTGCGAACATATATGAAATTAATTGAAGAAATACGCTCTAATTTTAGAAATAAAAACATTTATTTATCTGACCATGCTCAAACTAAAGCAGTTGAGAGAAAAATTAATTATAATGAGATGATTGAAGCAGGTGCAGATTCGATTATTATCGAAGATTATCCGAGTGATAAATATTCTCCAAGCTGCTTAATTCTTGGATATACACAAAGAAATCGCCCGCTGCATCTTCATGTATCAAGAAAAGATTCAAATATTATCAAAATTATCACCGTCTATGAACCTAATGAAGAAGAATGGATAAATTTTATAGAAAGGGAAAAATAATATGGATGAATGTATAATCTGCGGTTCCAAACATTTTACAGAACAGAAAGTAAATAAAGTTTATGAAATTGATGGTAGCCCTGTCATTGTTCAAAACATTCCA
>JAZDMF010000233.1:0-15118 GCA_043801235.1 Bacteroidota bacterium
AATACAAATAAAGAACACCGTTGAAATTGATTATGCATTCACCGATATCGGCGATAATTCAATTACAGTGTACTCAAATATTTTTTCACTAAGGTTTAACATCAACAAAAAAGAACCCGGTACAGATTAAACGTATCATAATTTAAATGATATGAGAAAATATCTACTCTTAATCATCATCCTTACAGCGTGGGTTGGCGCTCTTGCACAGCCATACACCAACAGTTGGATTCGTAATTACGGCAAGCAGTTCTGGAGGATATTCGTTTACGAAGACGGTATTTACCGTATCGATTCTGCGACCCTTGCCAATGCAGGCGTTCCGATGAACACTAACCCTAGAAAGTTTCAAATTTTCGGAAGAGGCGTTCGGCAATATATTTATGTAAATGGCGAAAACGAAACCGACAATGTCATTGACTCGGACGACTATATTGAATTTTACGGCATGCATAACGATGGCTGGTACGATTCGGCGCTATATGCCAACCATGCCGACCAGCCCAACACGAATTACAGCATGTTTAATGATACTGCAATTTATTATCTTTCAATTTCAATTGCTGCTAACGATACAGCGTATCCAAAATATCGGATGACCTCTGAAACCAGTACCGGAGGAAGCTATCCTTCCCTGATCTATTTCAACAAAGTATCGAGGGCTGATTTTGTAAGCTTCTATTCAGCAGGTAAAACCTATGGCGACGGTGTTACCGATCCGGAATACGTACCTTCCGAAGGCTGGTTTGATGCATGGTTTAGCAGAGGAGTATCAGTGCCAAAATCAATAGTAACCCCGAATGCCTATTCAACAGGCTTTGCCGATATCGAGTTCCTAATTGTCGGATGCTCCGATTATGGGGGACTGTGGCCTGACCATCATTTAAAATTTAAATTAAATGGTACTCTTTTTAAGGATACAACTTTTGAAGGATATTATACCTATCGTTATTCCGATTCTGTTTCAGTTTCATCTTTGAGTTCCACTACCACTATTACCTTTGAGTCTTATGATGATCTTGGAAGCAGCTCCAATCCTGATTACAATGCTGTTTCTTACGTCAATATTAAATATCCGCATACACTGGACCTTGAAGGCGACAGCACATTTCTTATGTATGTTCCCTACCAAAGTGGTTCGACAAAAGTTAAGCTGAGCCTTTCCGATTTTGTGGTGAATGGCAGTGATTCAGTAAGGTTTTATGATATTACAAACCATAAGAGAATAAAAGTTCTGGAGAACGGTGCGAATTACGATGTGGTGCTGCCGAATGGAGCCGGAGAAAAAAAATGCTATGTTACCTCGGAAGGGCAGATAAAAAATATTTCTTCAATTATTCCCGTAAATTATGATGTAGCGAATTATGCGAAATTTACTGATTTCACAACAGTTCCGGTGCTGTCGTCCGATTACATTATTATTACACATAAATCATTGTGGGCTGAAGCCGAAGACTACAAGGTTTACAGGAATTCTACGGAAAGCCCTGACGGGGAACTCTACAAAACCCTGGTTGTTGATGTGAACGAACTGTACGATCAGTTTTCTTACGGTATTCGTAAAAATCCCATGGCCATCCGGAATTTTATTTATTACGCGCACGATAATTTTTACGATACGCCAAAAGATGTTTTCCTGCTTGGGAAAGGCTACCGCGCCGCTATTGTTGGCGTGGATCCCTCCAAATGTTACAGGAAAAATTCAGGCTATTACAGCAGTACTCTCATTCCCGGTTTCGGAGTTCCCCCCTGCGATATCCTGTTTGCAAAGAGAGACACTTCGCTGAAACCTATTATTCCCATAGGCCGCCTTGCGGCACAAACAACAGATCAGGCCGGATGGTACCTGGATAAAGTAAAAGCATATGAAAACGTTCAGTCCGGCCCACCCGAAGAATGGATGAAAAATGTGCTGCACTTCGGCGGAGGGTCAAATCAGCAGCAGGCAAACGCGCTGGCAGGATACCTGAACGGCCTTAAAGAAATTATTGAAGACACTTTGTTCGGCGGATATGTGCGTACTTTCCTGAAAACTTCAACAGCGCCAATACAACTCCCTATCAGCGATTCGATCAGAAACCTTATTGACAACGGCGTTTCGCTGATGACATTTTTCGGCCATGCTGCAGGAATCGGTTTTGATTACAGCATTGACTATCCTGAGAATTACAATAATTTTGAAAAATATCCTTTCCTTCTGGCGCTTTCATGCCTTGCCGGCGACCTTTTTAATGAAGTGGTCACCTCAAGTGAAGCATTTGTTCTGATTAAAGATAAAGGAACCATAGGATACCTGGCTTCGGTTACCAAAGCCGATATGACATGGCTTAATTATTACTCCATATTATTTTATAAGAACATAGGGCAATTTAATTACGGCAAAACTGTAGGCACCTGCATTCAGCAAACCATTGACTCGCTTTACAAGAAATATCCCGACACTTTCGGTGCCAAATCAATTTGCCTTGAAATGACACTGCACGGGGATCCTGCCATTAAGATGAACAACTTTGAACTGCCCGATTATGAAATATCGGAACCCGACGTGTATTTTACGCCATCCGAAATTACCACGCTCGACAGCGTTTTTACCGTTAACATTATTTCAACGAATATAGGAAGAGCTATCGACACAGTTTTTAAAGTCAACGTGCATCGCGAATTTCCCGACGGAACGGACATGGATACCAATTTCCAGGTTGAAGCCACTCTTTATAAAGATACTTTTACCGTAGCACTTCCTGTTGATATGTCAAGAGGTGTAGGCATAAATACATTTACAGTATACCTTGATAATTTCAGTGAAATCGATGAAATATCTGAGGATAATAATTCAACCACCGTTACGCTGATTATAAAATCGAACGATATCAATCCTGTGTATCCTTATGAATACGCAATAATTCCCACCCTTGCAAATCTAACTTTAAAAGCTTCGACCGGCGATCCTTTTGCGCCATCAAGAACATACCGCTTCGAGCTTGACACCACCGATGCCTTTAACAGCCCGGTAAAGGTTTGGGACAACATTATACATGGGGGTGGCGTGGTTCAGTGGAATCCCGTTTTCCCTGTCACATCCGACAGCATAGTGTATTTCTGGCGCTGCAGCCCTGATTCGGCAACTTACGGCTCATACAGCTGGCGCGAAAGTTCGTTCCAGTTCATCTCCGGGAAACGCGGATGGGGGCAGGCCCATTTCTTCCAGTTTAAAAAAGATGAATACCAGTATGTGAAATATAACAAGCCCGCCCGGCAGTTCCAGTTCGTGAACGACCTGAAATCGGTATTTGCACAAACAGGTTTTTTCATTAATGATTACTTTTATTACTGGACTGAAGAAAAGGCAACATTAAACGGATATTCCTATCCCGGTTTTATATGGAATTGTTTTACCTATCTTAATAACAGCATAAAAATTATTGTTTTTGATTCCATATCCGGTGAGCCCGATGAAATTCCCGGACAGGATCCTAATGGTTACATTACTCCGGAGGGCGCCTATCATTGCCAGCATTATGACACCTACAGTTATGATTTTTTAATCAGCAGCAACGATACCGTACAGAATACATTAGCTAATTTTATTAATTCCATTCCGCAAAATAATTATGTGCTGGTAATGTCGCACAAAAATCATTTCTGCCAGGAATGGAACACCAATCTTGTAAATGCTTTCCGTTCCATAGGAAGTTCTGTTGATACTCCTTATTTGGCACGTTTTCCAGACTTAAGTCCCTACCTTCTTTTTGGGAAAAAAGGAGCTACTCCCGGTTCTATGAATCAAACAATAGGCGATTCCGCTACTGGTGAACTGATACGGTTATACGACACTTTACAAACACGATGGGACGAGGGATATATACAGTCTGTTACAGTAGGACCTGCTTCAAGCTGGGATTCTCTTTTCTGGAGGGTTGAATCAATTGATCCCTATATCACCGACCAGGTAAAACTGAACATTTTCGGCATTAAGCTTGATGGAACATCCGTTTTGTTAATACCCGATCTTCCGCCATGGATGCCCGATTCAATGAACATGTCAATTCATGACAGGATAGACAGCAGCCTTTATCCATATATTAAACTGCAGGCAGTAATGGAAGATGATACCTTCAGCACACCTTTCCAGATGGTTCGCTGGCAGGTCACATACGAACCCATGCCCGAAACGGCCCTGGATCCTTCGCTGTATTTCACTTTTCACAGCGACACCGTGGATGAAGGCGACAGCATACGTTTTGCCTGCGCCACGCATAACATAAGTGAATACGATATGGACAGCCTGCTGATACATTTCTGGGTGATTGATGCCGACAGGTATAAAGGCCTTGAAAAATATGTGCGCTACGAACCCCATCCTTCAGGAGATACGCTTATCTGTTCCTTTTCATTCAGCACCGACACCCTTGCAGGATTAAATGAATTATGGGTTGAAGTGAATCCAAACAACGACCAGCTTGAGCAATACCATTTCAATAACATAGGCAGCCTTACATTCCTTACTAATGCCGATAGAATTAATCCGTTACTCGATGTTACTTTTGATGGCGTACACATTATGGACGGCGATATTGTTTCAGCAAAACCATTGATTGAAATCAGGCTGAAAGATGAAAATAAATTCCTTTTACTGAACGCCGATTCCGATACGGCTCAATACATAAAAGTTTTCATACAAAAGCCGGGATATGCAAATGCCGACCGAATATTCTTTTTCTCCAACGGACAACAGGTGATGAAATTCTATCCTGCTTCATCATCGAGCGATAATAAATGCCGCATTGAATACAACGCCGATTTTCCTGAAGACGGTACTTATAAATTAATTGTTCAGGCCGAGGATATATCAAAAAACAATTCAGGCAACATGGATTACGAAATTGAATTTGAAGTGATCAACAAATCCACCATCACGCAGGTGATGAACTGGCCGAATCCTTTTTCAACAGCCACGCATTTTGTGTTTACCCTCACAGGCTCGGAACTGCCCACGTATTTCAAAATACAGATAATGACCATCACCGGTAAGCTGGTGCGTGAAATAAATGTGGATGAACTGGGAACGCTGCATATTGGACGCAACATCACATCATATGCATGGGACGGGAAAGATGATTTCGGCGACCAGCTGGCAAACGGCGTTTATCTTTACCGCGTGGTTACACATATCAACGGCAAGCTAATTGAAAAACTGGAAACAGATGCTGATAAATATTTCAAGCAGGAATTCGGAAAAATGTACCTGATGCGGTAAATGTTTGCTTACCGTAAAAATAAATAGCAAATCTTAAATTAAATTTCTAACCGTTACATATATAGCCACTATTCCGATAGCTGTCGGAACAAAAACACAAAGGTTCACAAAGAGAAATTAATATCAAATCGAAAATTAATTAGTGCATCTTAGTGCCTTAGTGTCTTTGTGGCAATAATATTTTTGACCCTTGGTTTGCATAAATAATATTTTTCATGCTGTTTCAAAGAAGATACCGGTACCTGTACTGGTATTTTCTGTTTTATATCTGTTGATCATTATTGCCAGCAGGAATATTCCCATGTTCTGGGATATGAGTTATATGTCGCAGATAAGCAATATGATTTACGACAGCAACTTTTCCGTTTTCTATTCTGATGCCCTTGATAACGGCTCCTCTCCGTTGTACAGCACATACATCGCACTTTTATGGGCGGTGGCCGGAAGGTCATTATTCATCACGCACCTGGCAATACTTCCTTTCGTGATAGGGATCGTATACCAGTTCCATCTTTTGCTGAACAGGTTCCTTGAAAAGAAGTATGCAAGACTGGCTTTTCTTTTGCTGCTGATCGAGCCCACGCTCATAACACAAACAATCATTGCAGGGTACGACCTGATATTATGTTTCCTGTTTTTACTTGCACTGAACGGAATATTCAAAAACAAGAGAGGACTCATACTGCTATCTGTGATCTTTATTCCGTTGATCAATATTCGCGGAGCATCGATAGTACTATCGGTCTTTATCATTGACCTGATTTTCAACACAGGGAATTTCAGGAGTGTCAGGATGTTCATAAAAAGCTCCTTTCCCTACGCAGCTTCACTGGTGTTATTATTGCTCTGGATGCTGTATCATTACCACCATACGGGATGGCTCTTCCTTTCTCACAGAAGGGCATGCTGCCATCATTATACAGGGATGGAAGGCATGACAAGAAACCTGATCTATGCCTTGTTGAAATTGTTTGATTTCGGGAGGGTCTTTATTTTTGTTCTGATAATCACCTTATCAGTAAAGATCAGGTTTAAGGACAATCCCCTGTTGAAAGTCCTTGTGTTTTCAATGATTCCGTATTTGCTGTTTTTCCTGCCCTTCGCTTACCCTGCTTCACACCGCCATTTTATTCATCTGTATCCTGTCATGATTATTTTATTTATATATGTAATAAGCCTGTACAAACAAAAATCATTTCGCATCACTGTTTCGGTATTTGCAATAATATCCCTTATCGCAGGAAATCTGTGGATCTATCCGGAGCGATACGGCAACGGATGGGATTCATCGCTGAAATCCATTCCCTATTTCAAACTTAAAAAGCAACTTGACAATTATGTAACTGATACAAGGATCGATCCGGCTGATGTTGGCTCCAGGTGGCCCATGAATTTTGATGATTATGACACAAAACTCGATAATACTCATTTTTCATTCGCCGATATTGATATATTGCCGCTTGCAAAGCACGGATATATTGCCCAGTCAAATATTTCCAATAATTTTACGGTCGCTGAAATAGAAGAATTGAATAAAAGCTGGATACTTGAAAAAGAATTCAGTTCATGGCCGGTTTACATAAAATTATTCAGAAACCCTTTGAACAAATAATGAATCTGAAGAAACGTCATCTGTACCTTCTCACTCTGGTAAGCGGACTTCTGCTCACCTTCGGCTGGCCTGCAGATGGCTTTCCTCTGTTTTTGTTTTTTGCATTCGTTCCTCTGCTGATCATTGAAGATTTTATATATAACCATAAAGAAAAATTCAACCGCTTCAGTTTTTTCGGCTATGTTTTTCTTTCAATGCTTGTATGGAACCTGCTTACTACTTACTGGATTTATTTTTCTACCGTAGTGGGAGTTACCCTGGCAGTTCTTTTAAATTCCCTGTTCATGGCACTCACGCTTTCATTATTCCATTTCACACGCACAGTACTGAAACATAATTCTGCTTACTTTACTTTTATTTTATACTGGATCGCTTTTGAATTTCTTCATTTGAACTGGGATCTTACCTGGTCGTGGATGAACCTGGGCAATGGCTTTGCCAACCATCCTGCATGGGTGCAATGGTACGAATTCACCGGTACTTTCGGGGGTGCCTTATGGATTTTGCTTGTCAACTATTTAATTTTTCACTTACTGAAATTATATATCAGCAAAGGAAAAACCCTACGGTTCCGTTTATTGCTAACTGTTGCAGCTGCAGGCCTTATACTGCTGCCAATCATTATTTCAGTCATCATTTACAGTGTTCATGATGACAAGGGGAAATCAGTAAGTGTTGTTGTTGTACAGCCCAACATTGATCCCTACAATGAAAAGTTTGGAGGATTATCATCTGAAAAGCAGCTGGCGCGCCTTTTAAAACTTGCCCGTTTGGAAACAGATGCAAACACCCGTTTACTGGTAGGTCCCGAAACAGTCATACCCGAAGGCGTTTGGGAAGATATGCTGGACGAATCAAGAAGCATTGACAGCCTGAAACATTTTATAAAAAAATATCCTGACCTCAGCATACTGGTGGGTCTTTCCTCCTATAAAATGTTCAAGCCCGGCGAAACGCTGTCGGCAACGGCGCGCAGATACAGCAAAACGGAATGGTATGATGCTTACAACACAGCCATGATGCTTGATACTTCTGACGTTGTTCAACTATACCATAAATCAAAATTAGTTCCCGGTGTTGAAAAAATGCCCTGGTCGGAACACTTAACATTTCTTGAAAAATACGCACTTGATCTGGGGGGTATCGTTGGAAGCCTAGGGGTACAGGATGAAAGAAGCGTGTTTTATTCTGCCGATAGCCAAATAAAAGCAGCTCCGGTTATCTGCTATGAATCTATTTACGGGGAATATGTTTCGGAATATGTAAAAAATGGCGCCAACATCATTTGTGTCATCACCAACGACGGCTGGTGGGAAGATACCCCAGGCTACAAACAGCATTTTGATTACGCAAGTTTGCGTGCCATTGAAACACGGCGGAGTGTTGTTCAATCAGCAAACACGGGCATTTCCGGCTTTATAAATCAGCGGGGACAAGTTCAGCAGAAAACGGGATGGTGGAAAGGGGATGTTCTAAAACAGGATGTCCGGTTAAACGAAGAAATTACTTTTTATGTTAAATACGGCGATTACATCGGGAAAGCCTCATTCTATATGAGCGCCATCATACTTTTGTATTCCCTGATTTTAAGTATTTCAAAAAAGATAAAGCGAATATTCATCAGAAAAAAATCATTGGGATAATCCTTTGCCTTTTAAGAACAATTTGCATGTATCCTTTATGGATTGCTCCATTGGCATGAATTTAAAATTCAGTATTTTTTTTATTTTCTCGCTCGAATAAAAATATTTCTGATAGGCTGTTCGTGCTGTTTCCTTTGTTATTAATGGATTCCCACCTGCAAGCAAAACATGTATTTTTTCAAACCTCCATGCCAGTTGTCCTGCAAAATAAGAAGCTTTCATTCCGGGTTTTTTCTTTCCCAACGCTTCGGCCACATAACTGAAAAAAGTAAGGTAGTCAATATTTTCCGAAGTGAGAACAAAGCGTTCGCTGGTAATATTGCTTTCCATAAGTTCAATCATAGCTTTTGAAACATCGCGGACATCAACATAGCCATTCACTCCCGGCGTATAAAATTTCAATCCGTTCCACACCCTGTCAATAAGCCGGCTGCTGCCTTTCTCCGGGTTTCCGGGACCAATGATCACGCCCGGGTTTACAATCGCTGCAGGCAGTCCTTCGGCAATGCCACGCCATACTTCGCATTCGGCATTGTATTTGCTTATTGAATATACTGAATTTTTTTTTGAGTTCTTCCAGTGCGTTTCTTCATCAATCAGCCCGTCATGATCCATCCTTCCCAGTGTTGCAATGGAACTTACATAACAAAGTTTTTTTATATTTTTCTTCAGGCATGCATTTACCACATTGGCTGTTCCTGATGCATTCACGAGCATCATCTGTTTTTTATCGGAAGGATCGAACGACAGGCAGGCTGCGGCATGGTAAACTTTTTCAACACCTTCAAAGGTTTCATAAAGCGAATAAATATCCGTAACATCGCCGTCAACCCAGATAATATTTTTTAAAATGCTTTCCGGATTTTTATGATAATAAGAAAAAGTTTTTTCCACAGGTGAAAGTGAACTCTCTTCTCTTTTTATGGCAGTAACTGTTGTCCCGTCTTTCACAAGATCAAAAAGAAGATGTGATCCAAGCAAACCGGTGCCTCCTGTAACAAGAATCATGGGACAAAATTAACCAAAATCCGTGACAAAAATTTCATAATTTTGCTTTAACTACAAAACGCACTTTATGAATTTTGTTGATGAACTAAAGTGGCGCGGCATGATACATGATATGATGCCTGGCACCGAAGAGCAGCTGAAAAAAGAGATGACCAGCGGTTACATTGGTTTCGACCCCACTTCCGATTCGCTGGGCGTTGGCAACATGGTGCAAATCATGACACTCCTGCATTTTCAGAAATGCGGGCACAAACCTTTTGCACTTGTTGGCGGCGCTACGGGAATGGTTGGTGATCCCTCCGGAAAATCGCTGGAAAGAAACCTGCTTTCAGAAGATGTTCTGAATTATAACCTTCAATGCCAGAAAAAGCAACTTAAGAAATTCCTTGATTTTAACTGCGGCGCAAACTCGGCTGAAATTGTGAATAATTACGACTGGTTCAAAGATTTCAGTTTCCTTGATTTTATCCGCGATATTGGAAAGCATATCACCATCAATTACATGATGAACAAAGATTCGGTGAAGAACCGCATGGACAGCGGCATGTCGTTTACCGAATTCAGCTACCAGCTGGTGCAGGGTTACGATTTTTATTTCCTTTACCATCATAAAAACTGCAAGCTTCAGATGGGAGGTTCCGACCAATGGGGCAACATAGTAACAGGCGCCGAACTCATCAGGCGCAAATCAGGTGGTGAAGCATTTGCTCTTACAACGCCTCTCATTGCCAAAGCTGATGGCAGCAAATTCGGAAAAACCGAAGGAGACAATGTTTGGCTCGATCCGAAAAAAACCTCGCCGTATAAATTTTATCAGTTCTGGCTGAATGCAAGCGATGAAGATGTTTCAAAATACATACGCATCTTCACGCTCTTTTCTAAAGAAGAAATTGAAAGTACGGAAAACGAACATTTCAAAGCCCCTCATCTGCGCATAATGCAAAAAGCCCTTGCCAAAGACATCACTATGCGCGTTCATTCTTTGGATGATTATAATTCTGCCGTGGAAGCATCGGAAATACTATTTGGAAAAAGCACATCAGAAACATTAAAAAAAATTGATGAAGACACTTTGCTTTCGGTTTTTGAAGGAGTGCCTATGTCGGATATCAGTAAAAATGATATTTCATCAGGAATTCCCATAATTGATTTTCTTTCTGAAAAAACAAATATTACTTCTTCAAAAAGTGAAGCGAGGCGCATGCTGAAAGAAGGAAGCATAAGCATTAACAAGGCAAAGGTTGATGAAAATTATTCAGTCAAAGCCAATGATCTGCTAAATCAAAAGTATATCCTGGTTCAAAAAGGAAAGAAAAATTATTATCTGATCAAAACAATCTAAAACTATTGTTGGAACACATTATAAATAAATTTAATTTGAAATTATATTTCATATTAATATTTATTTTTTTCACAATGAGCTCTGTTATAAAATCACAAAACAGAGAATTTATTGCAGGGCCATTAATTGGATTTTACGGAATTCACATTAATGGAGATATACAGGAAATGTATTCTCCTGTCAATGGAACCGTTTGGGGAACAGGAGGATTATCATCAGGATTTAATGTTAAACATTTCTTTTCAAAAAATTTGTATGGCACCCTTGAATTTGTGTTTTATTTGTGATTTGGAATTTGTTTTTTGATGATTACAAGAATCGTCATTCGTCCCGCAGGGATACCTATGGCATATATCGTAAATTTTACCCCAGCCTTAGCTTTAACTGCGATACCTGTTCCTGCGCTTTCATAAAGTAACGGTTGCGCTGCTTTTCGGAAACCCCGCTGATCAGCGTTGATTTTTTCATGATTCCTTTCAGCCATTGCTCGGTTTCGTTGCAAAAAGCGCTGTTGGTTGTAATCATGTTATTAAAGGTATGGTGACGGAGGTACAATCTTTTTATTCCCTGAACATTTACCAGTATGCAATTATTTCCCAGTTCAATATCGGTGCTGTACAAAATAAAATTACCTTCAAATCCTGCAACATCAGCTTTGGTGGTTTTTTCAGCCTGCATCTGAATATCATCCAGCGCAGCCGATAGTACCTCGCATAAATGGATGCTGTCCTCTTTTTTAGAAAACATCCCTGCTTCGTGATAATAGTCAATCTGCTTAATGATGCTGCTTATCGTCCGGTCGTTCCAGATTTCAGTGCTTGGGTTGCGTTTATACAATTCCAGAATCTGCGAGCCAATGTTAAAAATTTCTTCCGGCAAAAGAGATGCATTGTACTTTTTTCCTTCCAACCCCGGAACATTCATTACAGATTTCATCCAGTAAAAAATTTTAAATGATGCCAGTTCCGGAAATTTAAACAAATGGAAAATGGGAATATCTTCAGCGGCATAGATTATTTCTTTTTCTTTGGCGTGGTCTATCGCTTTCATGTCCGTCAGTATCCGCTGCAGGTATTCAACCATGTCTGACTGATTATCTGACAATAGCGAATAATTGAAATTTACCGAACCACTTTCCTGTGAGCAGAACGAATCGAAAGATATTCGGTAAATATTACAGATTTTTATTATCTCATCAAGTGTAAAAGCTGTTTCGCCCCTGATTCGACGGTAAGCGCTGTCGGTGCTGAGTTCCAGCAAATCGGAAAGTTCATCAACCAGCGAATGGCTTGACGGTAGCGACTGTTTTATGCATTCAATGAATAATTGCTGATTGGAATCGGTTTTTTTTTCCATAAATAATGTGGGTTATATCAATAATGGAAATATAATTTATTTGCAATTTATAATAATTTCAGCAAACGATTTGCAAAAAATGCAAATTTCTTTCTTTCAGGATGCCCCATACCTGCTTTTTTGCGAAACGTGCAATTTCTCAGGACTTTGCCGCGGAATTTCGTTTTGAACGCCTCATGGCTGTATGTAATTTTACATCAGAATTCAAAACCAAAAGTCAAACAATCAAAAAACAAAAACCATGAAAACAACAATTTTAAAAATCAGAAACATAATGCTATGCCTTATATTAATAAGCGGCATATCATTAAAAGCCCAGGAAACAAAAAAAACCATCGGGATCCTGAACATTTATTCAAGCGGGGTGGGGCTCACCGGAGCCCAGACCGGCAACCTGCTTCGCAGCGAAATTGAAAAGCTCGACACATTTGATGTGATCGACCGCTTTGATATGGATTATTTAATAAAACAAAAAAGCCTTAATGCCGATTGCAACAGCAAACTTTGCCTTATTGAAATAGGAAAAGTAATCAATGCCGATAAAATGTTTTCCGGCAGCATGGAACTTATCGGGCAGCAGATTGTTGTAACGCTTCACCTTATTGACGTTCAGGAAGGGAAAATTGAAAAAACCCAGGTGGAAGAATTCCTGAACCTGTCAACCGAAATCAAATCCATGTTAAATATAACGGTATGCGAAATGTTTGGAAAATCATATGATGCAGCCTTAAAAACAAGCCTGACAAAGAAGGACACCTATGACAATGCAATAAATAATCCGACAGTAACACGACTGAACTGTTCGGGCTCCAGGATGGGCGCAACATTTTTCACCGGAGATGCAGCAAAAGTTATTTCTTCATCAAAGATCGATGGTGGTTACAACGGATATCCGGTCATGTTTCAATTCGGTTACCAGTTTGAACAGCAATACCTGAATGAAGGAAACTTTCAGGCATTATTTGAGTTCATCCCATTGATAACAGGACTTGATCAGGGTTTATTCATTCCAAGTCTCACCATTATGAACGGCATCAGGAATAATAAAAACGGATGGGAATTTGCTTTTGGGCCAACTGTAATGGTTACACGCCAGGCAAACGGGTATTATGACGACGATGGCTGGCATTTAAACAACGAATGGCAAAACGATTCCGTAGTCAATCCAAATTCGATAGTAACACGCCTTGACAGCAGGGGACACCTGAGCCTGACTTCGGGTTTTGTTTTCGCTTTCGGCAAAACAATAAAATCGGGTAATCTGAACATTCCTGTAAATGCTTTCATTATCCCGAACAAAGAGGGAATACGTTTCGGAGTTTCGTTCGGATATAATTCAAAAAAATAATTTATTGTACAAGCAGCCGCAGGACATGTAACAAAGAACATTGCCCTGCGGCTCTATTAAAAAACAAAAAGCCATGAAAACAAAAAAAAATAAAACCTGCAACATTGTGTTTCTTCTCATTTCAATAAGCAGTTTCACTCTGTTTAGCGGATGTGTCCATTATTACTACGCCCCTAATGCCCACAATGTTCCTATGTTCCAGGAAAAAGGAGAAGTAAGGTTAGCGGGCGTCAGGAGTTATGGAAGCTACCATGAAGGGACAGAATTTCAGGGAGCTTTTTCAATAACGGATAAAATTGGTATCATTGGAAACAGTTATACGGCACAAGGCGGGGACAAAGAGAAAAATAATTATAGTGAAGGAAGCTACTATGAAGCAGGCTGTGGTTATTTTAAACCTGTTTTGGAAAAATTTGTTTTTGAAACTTATGGTGGGATAGGTTTTGGAAATGTGGAAAACAGATATAAGGATTACGGATATTCGAATTTGGATTTTTATAAATATTTTCTTCAACCATCATTTGGTTTTACTACAAAATTTTTTGATGCAGTATGGTCTGTCAGGCTTTGTGGCCTTTATTATGATAGAATTGATGACCACACAATTCAGGATGACAAAGAAAATACAGAATATATTAATAACCATAAATTTTCATATCTGTATGAGCCTGCTTTTACCTTTAGAATTGGATGGAAATATTTGAAAATACAAATACAATACTCTATTTCTATCAATAGTAATTATCCCGAGTTTCCAATGGATGGAGCAAATTTAAACATTGGATTATACCTTTCCATTGCAAATAAATACCTGAAAAAAAATCATAAATCATAAAATACAAAAGCCATGAAAACAAAAATCATCATAAAAAAACTGATCATAAACTTTTTCATGATT
The DNA here is from genome assembly GCA_043801235.1 of Bacteroidota bacterium. Lineage (GTDB taxonomy): Bacteria > Bacteroidota > Bacteroidia > Bacteroidales > CG2-30-32-10 > DAOQAK01. Next base: position 14,465 of record JAZDMF010000233.1, read on the forward strand.
ATTTTATCGGCGCTTAGCCATGCACAGCAGCCGGTACTGGTTAAAACACTTAGTGTGACGTTGTATGCTGCCGAAAAATACGAAACCTCGAAGCAACTGCTTTATGATATGATTGATTCCACCGGAAGTACAATTTCCTCGGTAAGCGAATCAAAAACCGATAACGAAAGCCAGACAACTTCATTAATTATTTCGGCTTCTGAAAAAGCTTTCTGGGTTATTGACAAAAATCTTTCTTCGCTGGGTTATATCAGTTCCAAAACATTAAAGAGCGAAGATAAGTCGGCAGTGCTCGATACCTCTGCGCTTTCCAGGGAAATTGAATTTCTGAAGAAACAAAAATTGCAGAACGAAACCTTGCTCGAAACTCTTGTAAAAGGCAGTGATCTGTATGTTGAGGTGTGGAAAAAGATTTCGGAAACCGAAGAAAAAATATTTGCCGAAGAAAAACTTATAACAAATGCTGCATTTGATTTATCAAAGCCGCATAAGATAATTGTTACGATAAATTATTGATAAAAGATTGGCTTTTCAGAAAAGAAATTCGTGCTGGATTTACTTTTGGAAAAACATTTCCTAAATAAAAACTATGAATAGAGAAATTAAATTTTTGATAGTACTTATTCTTTGGATGTATTCTTCAATGATATTTTC
>JAZDMF010000242.1:0-2832 GCA_043801235.1 Bacteroidota bacterium
GTTAATTATTGTAGGCATGCTTATGGGATTGGGATTAATTCTGATGCAGGTTAAAAGCCCTATGCTTGTAAGTGTGGGTATGTACCTTCCGCTTGAAACAACATTTGCCATTTTCCTTGGCGGTTGTGTTAAAGGTATTCTTGATATGTTCAATACGAAAAAGAAAGAAAACGGAAAAGTGGTTATGGATGCCGACGGAAATCCTGTAAGAATATATTCCAAAGGACAGATGATACGAATGGATAATATAGGCATATTGCTTGCATCAGGATTCATTGCCGGTGAAGCATTGATGGGACTTATATTTGCATTACTTTATTTTATGAATGTTCCCACACCTGCAATATTTGAAAATCCATCATTTTATATCAGTATGATTATTCTTACTCTGATTGCATTAACATTAATTTATATTCCATTAAAAAATAAGGGTGATGCAAGTGAACCGCCTCCCCCGAGTGGAAGTTTCTGATAAACGGTTTTTAAAAAACAGATAGTTAAAGGTCATTCATAGTCATATATGGTCAATCATAGTCATTAATTGTTGTTAGATGTAATCTGTAAATTAAGAAAAATTTGCAACAGAAGAATGACTTAATGACCATGTATGACAACTAATGACGTCCGTCGGCTGACGGACAAATGACAATAAATGACTTTATTAATTAGGTATGGAAGTAAGTTTTTTTGAACGCAGAAAAATTTTAAAAAGCACCAGCCTGCTTGATCTTACGCCATTCCGGAAGATTGAACATAAAATAGAAGAGAGAGGTGTTGCAACCCTTCTTTATCCTAAATTTAAAAATAAAAAGGTAAGTAAATATATGCTGGGAAACAGAACACCTTTTATTCATATGAATCTTGATGAAATCGGTACTGCAAGCTGGCTGCTTATTGACGGGAAAAGAAAAGCAGGGGAAATAGCCGATGCTCTTGAGGAACAGTTTGGTGACAAGGTGAAACCTGCGCATGAAAGGCTTGGTAAATTTTTATCGGTATTATACGACAACAAATACATATCATTTAACGAAATACAAAAAAAGGAGAATTAATTATGGGAAATATATTAGCAAACCTGCAGCCGTCAGCGCTGTGGAAACATTTTGAAGCCATCTGCGGAATTCCGCATCCTTCAAAACACGAAGCACAATTAAGGGAATATGTTGTGAACTGGGCAAAAGCACTCAACCTTGATACTGTTGTTGATGAAGTAGGAAATGTAATCATTCACAAACCTGCCACCAAAGGTATGGAAGGTCGCAAGGGCATTATTCTTCAGGCTCATCTCGATATGGTGCCGCAGAAGAACAGCGATACTCCACACGATTTTGAAAAAGACCCTATCACACCGTGGATTGACGGAGAATGGGTAAAAGCAAAAGGCACTACACTGGGCGCTGATAACGGAATGGGTATGGCTGCTGCCATGGCTGTTCTTGAAGCAAAAGACCTTGTTCACGGACAGGTGGAAGCATTGTTCACTATTGATGAGGAAACAGGAATGACCGGCGCTTTCGGACTTAAAGCAGGTTTGCTGAAAGGCGACATACTGATGAATCTTGACTCGGAAGATGAAGGCGAATTATATGTAGGATGCGCCGGAGGTACGAATGCCAATATTAAATTCAAATATGCCGACGAACCCGTTCCTGCAAATTCGGAAGCATTCAAAATTAGTGTTACCGGCTTAAAAGGCGGGCATTCCGGTGTTGATATTGCATTAGAAAGAGGGAATTCAAACAAAATCTTAAACAGGATTTTATTGTTCTGCCACACAAATTATAATTTGCGCCTTGTATCCATTCAGGGAGGCTCGCTCCGCAATGCCATACCGCGCGAATCTTTTGCCGTTGTGACTCTGGTAAAAGATAAGATTGCTGAATTCGGAAAATATGTTGATGGTTTTGCTGCTACTGTTGTGAACGAGCTGAAAGGTGTGGAAACGGATGTGAAGATCATTGTCGAACCGGCTGCATTACCTGCGACAGTGATTGATCTGAGAGCTACTTTTAATTTGCTGAATGCAGTATATGCAACTCCTAACGGAGTGATGCGCATGAGTCAGGATATGCCCGGGCTGGTGGAAACATCAACGAATCTGGCCATAGTGAAATCAGAAAAAAATGAAATAACAGTTCTCTGCCTCCTTAGAAGTTCGGTTGATTCAGCAAAGGTGGACCTGGAAAATATGATAAAAAGCGTTTACAATCTGGCAGGTGCTGAAACAGTATTTGACGGTCAATATCCCGGATGGAAACCCAATATGGAAAGTCCGATCCTTAAGGAAATGCTTGTTGCCTACGAAAAACAGTTTGGCACCAAACCCAAAATTGCTGCTATTCATGCCGGACTGGAATGCGGCTTGTTAGGCGGAGTGTATAAAAACTGGGACATGATCTCTTTCGGTCCTACTATTCGTTTCCCTCATTCCCCGGATGAAAAAATAAATGTTCCTTCGGTGAAAAAATTCTGGGATTTCCTTGTGGAAACACTTAAAAATGCACCAGCCAAATAAAATATTTGAAATATTAAAAAATATACTAACTTTGCAGTCCTAAAAATTATTTGCGATGAAAAGAACATTTCAGCCATCACAGAGAAAAAGAAGAAACAAACACGGTTTCAGGGAAAGAATGGCCACTGCCGACGGCCGCAAGGTTTTATCGTCACGCAGAGCCACAGGACGCAAGAAACTTACTGTTTCCGATGAAAAACTGCATAAAAGATAAATTTATTGATTAAAGATACTGGGAGATTGGAAACGGTCTCCCTTTTTTTTTATTTCAAATTGCAGATAGAAAATCAATGTCGTTTAGTTAAGGACTCCGAAGG
>JAZDMF010000378.1:0-5024 GCA_043801235.1 Bacteroidota bacterium
ATCTCAGGTAATCTGACAAAAAATTTTCTGTAAAAAAAAATTCGTTTTTATAAATATGAAACCATAAAAGCAAAAGTAACAATTTTATTATTCAGATGTGAAATGCTGAAAAGGACAATGAAAACAGTACAGAAACAAGAAATCAAAGTGTCAGGATACCCATTGTCTGTACCATTTTTCCATTACCACTATCTTCCACAAACGCCAGTGGTCGCATTCTTTAAGAAGATTGTCCGTGTATTCTTTATTTATTATTCTATCTGAAATCAATTTACTTTCCGATAAATTGTTTCTGTACCATTTAATATTCTGGTAATATGCATCCGGACCGACAAAGCCTTGCTTGGGCCTCTGAAGAATTGATTGCGGAAGAGCTTTATCAATGTTTTTGTACAATAAATATTTTTTATAGTCTTCACGTATGTATGTGCTTTCGGGTAAATGAAACATAAATTCAACAAGCTCATGATCGAGAAAAGGCACGCGAACCTCTAATGAATTTGCCATACTTGCCCTGTCAACTTTGGTCAGAACCAGTTCACCCATAAATGTTTTAATATCGAGATATTGAAAACGCTTAACATCAGTAAACTCCGGTTTGAAATGTTTCCTGTAAAACCAGTAAGGATCTTCTGGAATATTTTTGTGCAAATCGTGGCATAAAAGGCCTTTCAGTTCTTTCCTTGTAAACAGTCCCATGGCCATTGCATTAGCATATTGTTCAACGGTGAACAGACTTTTCTTTTTGAAAATATTCAGCAGGTTATTTTTTGTTGCAGGTTGTTTGTGCCATGTATAACCTGAAAAAATTTCATCGGCTCCTTCACCTGAAAGTACTGCTTTTAATTTTTTACAGGCAACTTCACTTACAATGTAAGTGGGGATAATAGAAATATCTGCTATGGGTTCATCGTAATGATATACAAGTTTTTCGAGCAACAAAAGCTCGCTGTCGCCGATTATTTTAGAAGTATGATTTGTACTGAATTGCTTTGCAACAATTTCAGCAAAGCAATGTTCGCTTTTATTCCAGTTTTCAAAGCCAATTGAGAAAGTACTTGTTTGATAATTCATTTTATTCAGGTAATAAACAATCGCGCTTGAATCATAACCTCCGCTTAAAAAAGACCCAACGGGAAGATCGCTTAGCGTATGTTCTTTTACCGATTTTAAAAGCAAATCATTTACCTTGCTTATTGCTTCTTCTTCACTGTAAGAATCATTACCTGAATTTAATTCCCAATATTCATTAGTTTGAATAATGTTGTCTTTCCCCAGCAAAAGATAGTGCGCAGAAGGAAGTTTGAAAATATTTTTCCAGATTGTTTTCGGAGAAGGGATGTAGCGGTATACAAAATAATCGCAAAACGATGAATAATCAATTTCCTTTTTTATTTCCACATTCTTAATAATTCCTTTTATTTCTGAAGAAAAAATAAAATGATTTTCATCGCTGTAATAATACAAAGGTTTAATTCCGAAACGGTCTCTTGCAAGGAACAGTTGCTGCTTTTTTTCATCCCAAAGTCCGAAAGCAAACATTCCTTTAAGCTTGTTTAACACATTAGTGCCCCATTCTTCGTACCCGTGGATGATGACTTCGGAATCAGTTTCAGAATAAAAGCTATGACCTTTTTGCCGCAGAATTTTTTTTAATTCGGGAGAATTATAAATCTCTCCGTTGACGGTAAGCCAGATGGTCTTATCTTCATTGTAAATCGGTTGCTGTCCTTTTTCTGAGAGGTCAATCAGGGCAAGCCTCCTGTGACCAAGTGCAATTTTGTAGTCAGCAGAAAAATATGTTCCTCTTCCGTCAGGTCCCCTGTGAGCCATCGTATCGAGCATCATTTCGAAGGATTTCCTGTCAACGTTTTCTCCCCTGTTGATTTGTCCGAGTATTCCGCACATACCTTATTTGTTTTTTTTACGCTTAAGGCTGTGGAAATATGATGACTCTGAAAAGAATAATCTGAAAATATATTTTTTGTAGGATAAATAGTATTTCAAATAAGATAAAACTGACAGGTTTAAAGAGCTTTTTTTGTATAATATTTCCCTGTATTCACCAAGAAATGCCCTGTTTAAATCAAGCCGGCAATATTTATAATAATTATCCTTTTTTAAGGTTTTAAGGATGGCAAGATTTGATTTATTGAATGCAATCGGATCGTTTTTTTTTGTAACACCCTGCGGATGATCATTGTAAACTGACCATGCCTCGTTAAAGAATTTAAATTTGCTACCTTTGATTAAATACAGGTGTAATGCCCATTGCAGCGATAAGCGAATATGACTGAACCGGTGAAAGAAATCGGAATAGTCATTGTTCCTGAATACGAGGGATGCCGTAGGTATTATGTTGCGCTGCAAAAGATCCCATGGAAAGAAATCAGGTTTGAAGCGGTTGAATTGTGAATAATACTTGTAATCAGCATAACATTGCTCTGAAGAAAATGCATAGGTTTTGCCCTGTTCGAAATTTCCGGCAATTGCGGCATCATGGAAACAACCATTATATTCGTTATTGTTTTCAAGAAAATCTATCTGTTTCTGGAGTTTGTGCTCATAGGTCCAGTAATCATCTCCTTCAAGAACAGCAATGTATTTTCCCCTGCAGTTTTTGTAAATATTAAAAGCGTTATTGCATGCGCCCCGGTTCTCACCGGCCAGCAGAAGATTGATTTTTTCCGGGTATCTTGATTTGTATTTTTTTAAAATTTCTCTTGAATCATCAATTGAAAGGTCATCACCAATCACAATTTCGTAAACAAAGCTTGTCTTCTGCATCAGAATGCTGTTGAGGGCTTTTTCAAGAAACCCGCCATGATTGTAAACAGATACGCCTACACTTACTAATGGTTTTGCTGTTTGTTCCTGCATTTTTTGTTCATGATAAGTTGTTGGTAGAAAAAGCATAGGCGAAATAATCTCCGTCATGACTGAATGATATGTCGGGAACATTTATGCAATTTTTAATAACAACATAAGGTATTCCGTTTTCTGTTTTGCAAATATCGAATTCTGATTCTTCTTTCTTAAAGTATGAAGATAAAGATTCGATTATATGCGTTCTCATTACTTTTTTTTGATCGGTTCCGGTTGTAGTCCCGACAAAGTGAACCATCCGAAGAATCTCCTTTTTTACAGTTGAAGCAACAGATGAAATGTGTTCAGGAAAAATTTCCGTTTTAAAAAAAACGTTCGTTTCATTAAAAAGAACGGTTCCTGTAAAAATATTATTTGTGTTGGATTCTTCATGACAGGAGATTTCCACTTCGTAACACTGTGGTGCGAAATTTTTTTCAAAGCCTTTTTTCATTGCAATCTTGTAAGCACATTCCTTGCATGTCCAGTAAACATAGGGCAGATGTGGAGATGAAGTATTTTGCCTGACGGTCATGAATTCCTTTTCTGTCAGTATTTTTCTCAAATACCTTTCGTTTGAAAAACTTTTTTGGTTTTCAGTGTCACTTAAAGAAATGATATCATTACTGATAAAGTGCAATGGGCTATTTTCCTTTTTTTTCGCTGATGACTGTGATAATATCGTTGAAGGTTTTTATTCTTTCCAGAGTTTTGTTGTCAACTTCAATGCCGAATTGTTCTTCAATGTCAATGACAATATCAACGATGCGCGCTGAATTTATTTTCAGGTCCAGGATAATATTCGGGTTTTCCGGCGCGGCATTCCATATTTTTTTATCGAAAATATACCTGTCAAGTATTTTTACGATTTGCGGTCTTATTTCTTCCATATGAATTTTCTTTATTTATGTTTCTTTAAAATTAAACAGGCATTGACATCGCCAAATCCAAAACTGGCCTTGGCCAGTAAATTGATTTCAACATTGTCTTTTACAGTGTGAGGGATTTTATCTGTGTTGATCAATGAAGCAATTTCGGAATGAACATCTTCGCAATTTATTGAGGGATGAAGGAATTGCTTACTTATTTCAAGTGTTGCGGCGATTATTTCAATGGTTCCGGCTGCGCCAAGACAATGCCCGGTCATTGATTTGAGTGAGTTGATGTATGGGAAATCATTTTTGTAGCGCTGCAATGCCTTTGTCCAGTTCCTTATTTCAATAGCATCTGCCATGGTTGAAGACAGGTGCCCTGAAATGCAGTCAATATCATTTGAACTAATGTTTGCGTCTTTAATTGCATTCGTAATACAGGCGATCACGCCATCGGGATTCGGCGATGTCATGGTGCCGCCATTCCTTTGTCCCCCGGAATTCAAATGGCCACCGGCGATTTCCGCATAAATTTTTGTATTTCTTCTTAAGGCTGATTCCAGTTCTTCAAGAACAAGAATACCTGCCCCAGCGCCGGGAACCAGTCCGCATGCAGTGGCACTCATGGGCCTTGATGCCGATCCGGGTGCATCATTGAACTGGGTAGCAGTGACCCTTAACGAATCGAAAACTGCCCAGTAAAATGGTGAATAACCTTCTGTGCTGCCGACTACCATGCGTATGGCTTTTCCCTGCCTTATATGTTCGAATCCCATAAGAATTGATTCTGTTCCGGTGCTGCAGGCATTGGAATTGGCAGTACAGAAATTACCCGTTGCAAGAATTCCTGAAAGATATGCGCCCGAAGCACTGAAAAGCAGCTGCTCCACAGTGCTGCTTCTGATCTTTTTATGTTTTCCTTCATTTACAAGGGGCACCAGTTTGTCCTATGATATCCATGCTTCCGATACCGCTGCCGATTATGATTCCTGTTTCCGTATCGATCACAGGTGAATTGTATTCAGGAAGAGTAAAACCTGCATCATCCCATGCTTCCAGTCCTGCCAGTAAAGCATATAATACGGCAGTGCCTGCATCAGAAAGATTGTATTTTTTTAAAATATCAAGATAAGGCGAATTATATATTTCCGGTAATCCACCAATCTGACAATTAAAGTTCAGATCCCGCAGTTCAGTAATGAAGCGGATCCCGCTTTTTCCTTTCCGGATGGAATCAAGAAAATCATTTTGTCCTGTTCCAACAGGTGAAACAACTCCAATGCCGGT
>JAZDMF010000294.1:0-2962 GCA_043801235.1 Bacteroidota bacterium
GGTAATAACGGTTTAATTCCACTTGATGATAATGGCACAGATGTGTTTAATTCATTTACTGAAGGGTATTGGAAACTGACACCTGCCAATTCGCTAGTAAGCTCGGATTACGATATTAACGTAACTGGAAATGGCATGACCAGTTTCGATATTGTTTCATCTACCCGCTTATTGACACGAGCTAACAGTTCAGTCGACTGGACTGCTGACGGTTCTCATGAGAATGCCGTTGGAGAAACTGTTTTCAGGAACAATGTTACGACCCTCGGGGCTGAATATGCCCTTGGAGATATTACAGATTGTGATTTACCGGTGACTACAGTTATTGCAGGATTGAATTCAGTTTGCCGGAATCAAACAGGTGTGAATTATTCTGTTACCAATACACCCGGAAATACATATAACTGGACAATTACTGGAGGTTCACAAACCTCAGGTACTCACACAAACAGCATAAATGTAACCTGGGGACCAACAGCGATAATTGGTTCTGTGACCGTGATTGAAAATAAATCGGGATGCGGAAGCGGTGAAGCGGTTGATTTGGATGTTTTTATTAATCCTGTTCCGACATCGGTGATTGCAGGATCTTCAATAGTTGCAGAAAACGCTGCTGATGTTGAATATTCTGTAACTGAAGTAACAGGTTATTCATATGATTGGACAGTAACAGGTGGGGTAATTGATTCTGGTGATGGAACATCTGTAATTTTTGTAGACTGGGGAACAGCGGGTACAGGTTCTGTTTCTGTAATAGCTACCCATGCCGGATGTGGTGCATCTGCTGATGAGGTTGAAATGGAAGTCTCAATCAACGCTTTGATTGTTAGTGCAGGTTCAGGTAATTGGAATAATCCGTTAACATGGGTTGGTGGTGTTGTTCCTTTTTCAACATTAAATGCTAAAATTGCTTCAGGACATACTGTTACACTCACTCAGGATGAAGCAGTCAACAATTTTACAATTGAAGCCGGTGCCATACTCATAAATAATATTTATACATTGGATGTTTATGGTGACTATACTAATAATGGAACTCAAACAATGGCTGATAACAACTGGAGACTAAGATTATATGGTATCGGTACTACAATCGCGGGTACAGGAACAATTTCACCCACCGGATTTGGTCGCCTAAGGATATATACCGGAAATAAAACCATTTCTTCAGGTACAAACCTTTCTGTAATGGATGATTTTTATATTAATGGTGATTTAACAGTTACCAATAATGGAACTATTTCTGCCGATGATGTATATGGAGCTAATGTAAATTCTACATGGGTGAATGGTGTAGGTTCAACTTTGAACGTGGGTAATACTTGTATGACCACAGGTATTTTAACTGCATCGGCAGATAATAATACTGTGAATTATATTGGAACTACCTCGGTAGATGTTAAGGTGCCAACAAGTAATTTTTATTACAATTTAATTATTGGTGGAAGTAATACCAAGTCATTGGTTGGGAATATAAAAGTTCTTAGCAATTTAACTATCATTAGCACCTTAGATGCAGGAAGCCAAACGATTTATCTTTCAGGTGATTGGATTACTAGCGGTATTTTTGTATCTGGAACAGGATTGGTCGTTTTTAACGGATTATCTGATCAGGTGATAAGTAATTCTTTTGGAGAGACATTTTTCAATCTTGAAATTAATAAGTCATCAGGTGACGTCTATGTTGAAAATGATATTTCAGTGCGGAATACATTGTCCCTGATTCAAGGACTCGTTTATACAAGCCAAAATACTTTGACAGTGGGTTATAGCTCAGCCAATATTGGAACTATTTCAAGGACATCAGGTCATATTGTAGGTAAATTAGAGAAATGGGTTAATACATCTACAACCTATTTGCTTCCTGTTGGTACAAATGATTATTTTAGAGGAGTACAGATTTATTTTTATGGCATTTCTGCCGGCACAGTTATTATTGAATTTGATGAAGGATCGCCTGGCAATAACGGACTAAATCCATTAAATGATAATGGTGTGATGGTTTATAATTCATTTAATGAAGGATATTGGAAAATTTCATCAAGGAATTCTTTAAGCTTTACTAAATATTATGTTTATCTTTTCTACACAGGTATGACATCATTCGCGAATGTTCAGGCTTCACATGTGATTTCAAGGAGTAGTGAATCTGCCGATTGGATTGCAGAAGGTTCTCATTCAGCTCCCACAAGCAGTAGAGTGAGAAGAATTAATCTGATTAGTATGCCAAACCAATTAGCTTTGGGTGATACTACAAATTGTGAACCTCCTGTTACTTCAAGCATACAAGGTTCAAATTCTGTCTGTATAAATGAAGCAAACAAAAATTATTATGTTACTGATAATCCATCTAATACTTATGCCTGGACAATCAATGGCGGAACTAAAATTAGTGGTGGTAGCACAAATTCAATTATAGTCAATTGGGGTGCAACAGGTATGATTGGTGAGGTTAAAGTTATTGAAACGAAAACGGGTTGTGGAAGTGGTGAAGCTGTTAACCTGGCAGTCCCTATCAATCCTCTGCCTACATCTGAGATTTTTGGATTAAATACTGTTTCTGAAAATTCCACAGGTATAAGTTATTCAGTTACATCAAATGATGGATATACTTATGCCTGGTCTATTACAGGTGGAACTCAGGCAAGCGGTGGCAATAGTGCGGAGATCACTGTAAATTGGGAAAGTGAAGGTTCAGGAAACGTGAGCGTGATTGCAACCAACACAGTTTGTGGCATGTCAGCCTCATTGGTGAATATGGATGTGTCAATTACTGGAGTAATTGCCAGTATTGTAAGCGGCAATTGGAATGTAGCAGGTACTTGGGAAAATGGAGTTATACCAAATAATTCAGTAAATGCTAAAATCAGCGCCGGTCATACTGTCACCTTGCAACAAAATCAGGAAGTGAGAAATATTATTATTGATAATGGAGCTACACTTCAACAAGGTACCAATTATC
>JAZDMF010000037.1:0-2772 GCA_043801235.1 Bacteroidota bacterium
AAAGCTGAAGGGATTGAATTTTCAACATTCTGAATGAAAAATAAAATGCTGGTATTTTTAATTTCAAATTTTATGAGCGAAACAAAGAACGATATATAAAAATCAGCATTTATGCCTTTTTTAGCCGTAATTTCAGAACTCCTGACCTCGTGCAGCAAAAATAAATAAAAACAGGTATATAATCGCAAAAAGAAAAAGCGGTAAATTTGCCGCATGCAACTATTATTACCTATATTTCCAAAAGAAGCCAGATTAATCAATGAATGTGTGGGCGTTTGTGAAAACGATGGTATCATTCAATATATTGTAAATGGCTTACCCGTTTATAGTCATTCAAAAGAAGACATGAATGCCTTTCGTTTTATAACGAGTAATTTCATACATCAGGGCTTGTGCAGAAAAGTAGAAATAGAGCGTTGTTTCGGTGTAAGCGAAGACAGTGTCAGTCGTGCGTATAAGAAGTATATATCCAAAAGAGAATCAGGATTTTTTGGAGAAGATGGCCGACACGGAACAGCACATAAGATAATAGGAGAACGCAGAGAACGTATACAATCCAAACTCGACAAAGGAAAAAGTAATTATCGTATAGCAAAAGAAGAAGGCGTACGGGAATCAGCCATACGTTATGCTATCAAACAAGGTTATTTAAAAAAAAATCTTCAGAAGAATCCGTAATCGTTGAAAGCAGCACATTAAATCAACGTGATGAAGCAGATTATTCTGCTCCTTTAGGTATAGCCACTACACGATACGAAGATAGGATATTGTCATCCTTAGGTCAAGGTACACCTGCTACTGTCAGATTTGAAGATAGTCAGGCATTATGTGGCGCAGGCGTATTGTTTATGCTGCCATCCTTATTATTACAGGGTTTGTTAAAAACAAAAGAGGTCTATCGAATACCGGACAACCATTATTATGGCATAGAGTCGGTTGTTCTGACATTAGCATTTATGGCTCTGTCCAGAATAAAAAATCCGGAACAACTTAAACAATGCAGACCAGGAGAAATAGGACGGATTATAGGTCTTGACAGGATACCAGAGGTAAAATGTTTGCGGGAAAAGATAAAACTGCTTACAGGGCAACAGCAGGCAACACGGCTCAATAATTTGTTAGTAGATCACTGGTACAAAGAGCAAGATGCTGCTGCTGAATTTCTTTACATAGATGGTCATGTACGTATTTATTATGGTTATAAAGCGAACCTTCCTGTAAAATATGTGTCCCGTCAGAAGCTATGTATGAGCGCCACCACAGAATATTGGGTAAATGATGCTCAGGGGTTGCCTGTGATGGTGGTTATGGGCGAACTAACCGAAAAACTTCAAACAGTCATTGAGCAACAAATCATTCCGCAATTGCAGCAAACAAAATTATTGGACGAAAATCCTGATGAAGATGTACAGCCTCAGTGTACATTTATTTTCGACAGAGAAGCTTATGAACCAGCCTTTTTTCAACGTTTATGGAAAGAGCATCGGATAGCTGTCATAACCTATCGCAAAAATGTAAAGGATGTATGGAATGATGAATGCTTTAAAACGAAGTCTGTGACTGTATTACAGCAAACCGTTAACATGCAGATTTGCGAGAGAAACACAGAACTTGGAGGTTTCCGGTTTAGGGAAATCAGACGCATGAGCGAAAGTGGTCATCAAACATCCATTATTTCTACACATCCTACGCTTGAAACAGCTGTTGTGGCAGGACGTATGTTTGGGCGATGGTGTCAGGAAAACTTTTTTCGCTATCTTATTCAGGATTACGATTTCGATAAAATGGTAAACTTCGGAACAGAGGCTATTGACATGGAAAAAGAAGTGGTAAACCCCGAATATCGTAAACGAACTCATCAATTAAAAAAACTCAGGGAAAAAATACAACGCGTAGAAGCAAAGTTTTATCCGCTGGTGCAGCAGGCTATGGACGAACCTATAGAAGCCATACCTGTAATAACGAATAAGCAAATGGAATATAAAATCACTATTGACCGGTATCGTGCCTGCGAAAAAGAAATTATAGCCCAAAGGACTCTGTTGCAGCCCAAGATAAAACTTTGCCAGATGCCACAACAAAAACGTTACAACAAACTAAAAACAGAAAGTAAAATGCTGATGAACGTAATAAAAATGATTTGTTACAGAGCTGAATCTGCCGTTGCAAATTGGAGTATACCGTTTTTATCTAAAGCTGATGACGAAAAACGAATGCTCGTAAAACAAATCATCTGCGCTAACGCAGATTTGACGCCTGATTACGAAAATAACACATTAACCATATCTTTACATTCGCTCTCTGCTCCGAGATTTAATATAGCTGCTTTTGAATTATCTAAACTGCTTAATGAAACCGAAACGGTTTTTCCTGGTACAAATTTGCGTTTAATCTATAAAATTACCGCTTTTCCTAACTGCGAGAGGTAAGGAGTTCTGAAGTTATGAAATTATTTCAACCAAAATTGTTGAAAACCATTGAAAATAGAACTATTTGGGCATAGTTATCCCCGTAAGACTTATTTATAAAAATGTTTTGAATTATGCTGCTTGCGTTTTATTTTGCCCGTCAATAGCTGATTAATGCAACTCGTTGAGCTATGCGGACAACATTAGCAGTGTGTATTCCGAAAAATTTACAAATGCACTTTATTTTTTGCAAATAATTCCTGTTAACAATTAAAAAGAAATTAATAACCCTATTTGGTAAACAACAAAAGCCACAAGCCATGCGATTGTTGTGGTATATGCAATAACGAAAAATGTCCATTTG
>JAZDMF010000311.1:0-2298 GCA_043801235.1 Bacteroidota bacterium
AGAAATGAAAAATCTGAGTGAAGAGATACTTGCTTCATTCAAACAACGGATTAGGGAAAATGAAGAGCTTGTAAACGATGTACAGAAAACACTCGACGGTTTCCGCAAGGACCATCAGGAAATGGCCGCTGTTTTAAATGCCAATGCTGCAGCCCTCACAAAAGGCCTTGCACGTGGGGAAAAAGAACGGCTGAATACCTACAAAGAATTAATGACCAAGATCCATCACACGATCGACTCCATCCAAAAAGAAGTCGTGGGAATTCAAACTTCCACCTTCAATATTATAAATGAATTCGCAACCGATAGGTCACAAATGGCTGACGAGTTGAATAAATTCTTTGCACTGGGTAGAGCCGACAGAATGAAAAACGAAAAAAACAGGGTAGAGGAATTTGATGCCCTCATGAATAACATCAACGACGATATTAAAAGTATCAACAATGAGGTTTTGATTATCTTCAAAAACACCAACGATATACTCGAAAAGTTTGAGAAGGAGCATATGGAAATGTCGGATGAGCTTAGAGCCGAACTGGGTAAAAACCTGACTGAAAGAGTTGAATATACCAGAACATTGCTGAAAGGGTTTCAGAAAAAAATATCGGAAATCAGTAAAGAAAATCAAAAGACGGCTCAAAAGCTGAGGAAAGATCTTGCCAATGGAGAAGTAGAAAGGCTTAGCGACTACAATGGTATAATGAAAGGAATACATGTGGCAATAAAAGAAATCCGTAAAGAAGTAAAGGACATCCAAAAAGCCACTGCCGGGATGCTTGATGATTTGTCACAGAACAGAGATCAGGCCTCGGCTGAGTGGAACAAGATGCAGGACGCCATGGCCCAAATAAGGAAAACAGGCGTTGTTACACAGCCTAAGCAGGAAGTCAGGAAAGCTGAAAAAAAAGAAGTGAAAATTGAAACCCTGGTTGAAGCAGAAAAGGAAATCCCGGTTGCAGTTCAGCCAAAAGTGGAGCCCAAGCCAGTAATCCCGATGACACTGGAAGAAAAAGTATTGAATTATATCAACAAGCATCCCAAGGGGGTTAAAATCTCAGAAATGGAAGTACCGCTGGGAGAAAACCGGATGAAGCTTGGATTTGTAGCTAAAAAATTATTGGATGAAGGGAAAGTTCAAAAAGTTGAAAATATTTACTTCTCCCTTAAATAGCATCATGGCAAAAACAATCAGATGTGTATATTGCAGTGGAACGGGAAAGGATCCCTTCGATTTACTCTCACCAATAGCACATTGCCTGGTTTGTAACGGCGTGGGGCGGGTTGAAGTTGATGAACCCATTACGAAATGTGTTTTTTGTTCGGGTACAGGTAAAAACCCGCTTGGCGCCAGGGTTCCGTGTATCGTATGTGGAGGTAAGGGAAATAATTTCTGCGAAAGCAATACAAAATGTACCCAATGTAAAGGGACAGGAAAATCAAGCGATGGCTTGCCATGTACCCGTTGCCGAGGCACAGGATTTAATTGATAATGGATAATTAACAAATGACAATGAACAATGTCAGAAACAATATCAGGAAGAGTTTGCTGAAAAGACAAAAAGCATTAAATAGGTTTAAAGCCAGGAAGGAAGGCTTTTTGCTTGCAAAGGAACAGATAACAAAGGACATTGAAGAGGCAAGAAACATCTGGAAAAGCACATGTAAACAATTGCCCAATCAGGAATTTAATCAATAACCTATCAGAACATCAGACCTACCATGAGCAATAACGATGAAATGAACACCATACTTGAACTGAGGCCAATGTCTAATTTTGTTGAAACCGATTACATTAAAGACATTACCAACCGTGGCCTTACTTACGTAAAAGCAGGATTTCCGGTACATTTCAGGGGCCCGTCGGGAACCGGGAAAACAACCCTGGCCATGCATCTGGCCAGTAAAATCGGAAGACCGGTGGTCATCATTCATGGAGATGCAGAGTATAAAACTTCCGATCTCATCGGCAGCGAGCAAGGGTATAGATTCAAAAAGCTGGACGACAAGTTTATTCACTCTGTCCATAAATATGAGGAGGACATGACTAAACAGTGGGTGAATAACCGCTTAACGATCGCTGTAAAAAATGGGTTTACCCTGATTTATGATGAATTTACCCGTTCACGTCCTGAAGCGAATAACATTCTGCTTCCCATTCTTCAGGAGAGAATGCTGAGCACATCGGCAGCAAAAGAGGAGGATTACTACATGAAGGTGCATCCTGAATTCCGTGCCATCTTTACTTCAAATCCTGAAGAGTATGCCGGGGTCAACAGGACCCAGGATGCCCTGCGCGAC
>JAZDMF010000385.1:0-9352 GCA_043801235.1 Bacteroidota bacterium
ATTTTTTATAAATCAACTCAGCGAGAATTGAATATATTTTTTTGGATTTTTGAAAATGAAGAAAAATGAAATCTAATGAGGCAATGATTTCTTGCAAAAATTCAATTTAACTCTTTTGGTGTCCCTATGCTGAAAACAGGAAGAAGTTGTAAGAAAATACGCTGGCAAATTGATGCCATATCTTGGATGTTAAATGTGAGTATCTTTTTTTAACATTTGATATTTGACATTTTAATAGTCGCTTCCTTCATCAATTTTGAAATCTGAATCAACATGCGAGCCATCGCAGAAAGGCCTTTTTTTTGTGTAGCCGCAGCGGCAGAGTGATGCAGTACTTTGGGTTTCTATTTCGTTCCCATCGGTATCGGTAATTTTAAATGCACCTTTTACAATGTAAGGCCCGTTTTTTATGATGGAAATTTCGGTTGTTGACTGTCCTGCCTTTTGCTGATCTTTCGGACCTTCATTGTTCCAGTAAAATGTTAATGCATCGGTTGGGCAACTATTTACTGTTGTAATGATTTCATTCGTCAGGGCCTCATTCATTCTTATCCATGGGCGCTCATAGGGAATAAAAACTTTTGGTAACTCGGTGAAACAATTTGTTGCATGCACGCATAAATCAGGTTTCCATACAACAGTAATCTCGCCATTTGTGTATTTTTTTGTGACTTTTCCCATGCTGATTTATAGATTTTAATGAAATGACAAAATTAATATTTAATTGATGGATAATGCAATTTCAGATTCAAATATCAATTAGTTGGATATGGTATACCATTACTCAGTATGTTTTAGTCAATAGATAAATTTGGTATAATGCAGGAAAAGTAGCTGTAATAGGATCCGCCAACTGGCGGAGACTATTACAGATATAAGGAAATGGGACAGTATGCTTTTGATAACCTGAAATGCTATGAGGGTTTTGCGAAGAATGCGAAACCCGGTGAGATAATTATCACTGCCAAGAATTTTGGTACAGGCAGTTCGCGCCAGAAGGCCGTGGATTGTTTCCTTTCGCTTGGAGTTTCATGTATTCTTGCTGAATCATATGACGCTATTTATGAAAGAAATGCAATTAATGCCGCCATGCCTATCTTAACTTATAGCCCTGAAAAGCTTGCATCTATCGATTTGCAGGATGGCGATAAAATAAAAGTTGATATGGTTCAGAGAAAAGTAACGAATTTTAAAAACAATAAAACAGCTGATATTGATAAGTTCACCAATGTCCAGATAGAGATATACAGGAATAGCGGACTTTTGTAATTGGCATTTTACGTAATATTTATTTTATAAATTTATTTCGGATTGATGATTTTACATTACGGATTTTTCTATAAGAAATTTAATCAGCAATTAAAAAATTCGCAATCTGAAAACATTCAAAAGTGAAAAATACACATTCGGTTATAAAAAAAATTACGAAAAGCATTAAATTTTTTCAGTTTTTTTTACTGATCTTTAATTTTTATCTTTATATCATGTGGCGCTGTTTCAGTACCTCCGAAATATGGAAAGCACCTGAATTTTGACAGGCTGTCACAACTGCATCCGCGGGGAATTGTATCAACGGGTAATTCATTTACCTGGAAAAAGTAACTACTTTGTGAAATTTTTATCATGCAGTAAATTTCTTCACCTATCTTCACATTTGTCAATAACTGTTTGCGGACGATACCATCGCTGTAACAATATGCATGAAGTTCAAGTTGTCCTTTCATCCATCGCCAGCCAAAACGTGCGCTGTTTTCGTGAATTGCAGAGCCGCAATCGGTAAACCCGTACAGCTTGTTGATATCGCACTGATTCAGCGAATCGGATGTTTCATAAACCGCGCTGCTGTCGAATTTCACTATGAATCTTATGATATCTACCGTTGTGTTTTCAAATAAAGGTGCATTGCACTCATGATCTCCGGCTTTAATTGTATAAACTTCAAACCCATCCTCTTCAGGTTGTTTTTCGCAAGCAGTGATAAAAAGAATGATAAGTAATAAATAAAAAAACTTTAATTTATTTTTCGTAGAAATGTTTCATTATTGTTGCCCTCCTTTCGTTTTTCTTAAATATACGAAATTTATACAGGAAAATCAATAGTTTTAAGCAAAATCAAACCTGAATTAATAGAGGTGGTGTTAAAGGGTAAGAATCGATAGATTAAATACAAGTAAAGCGATACTAAGGAATGATCATTCAGATTTATAATAAATGATTTTTTTTCCGTCCCATTTGTAATACCATTTGGAATATTCCCATTTAACAATGGCTGGATTGTAATCCGGCGTGGCAATATAGGCTTCGGCTCTTTCAATAATCAATGTGTTGATGTTTCCTGCGTGGTCATCAGGAAGTATAAGTTTATCTTTATGTACAGCCCCTCCCTCACCTGCATATATATCTAATTTGAAAAGTGAATCCAGTGTGTTGTCATGAAACCGCAGGTAAAATTCCCCATTTCCTATGTTTCCGTCCATAAAGGAGTCGGTTAAACAAATTGCAGTAAGGGGCGGAGAAAACAGGTTGAAAGTTTTTACGAAGGCTGAATCGAAAAGATACTGGTTGTTTGTCCTGAATTTAAGCTCGGAAATTTTCTTATCGTTCTTTGCCACCCTGAATTCAACGCGGCTGTTCTTCAGCATATAATCCCAGTCGGATCCGTTAAAATAAGTATTACAGTATGTTAAAAAGATTTCCGGAACACTATCACCGTCAAGGTCATCTTCAAGAAAGATGTCTGAAATAAGCGCACCCCAGATATAACCCGTATCAAGATCGTATATCACCTGATACCAGTAATCATCAATATTGCTTATCTTTTCTGCTTTTGAAGCTTTTTGAATTACACCGACCTTTGTGCCGATGGGAAGTATGTGTTTTATTGAACCCTGCTGGTTTGGGGCATTGCGGATAAGGACATTGTCGCCATATACTGCGTGAATGCCTTTTGCGAGGTTGCGCAAAGGAAGTTGTGAATACACATGTGGCAGAATGTAAATCGTAAGAGCAAAAATTATAAACTTTTTCATTGTACATAATTTCTATAAATTTACACAAAAAAAAATACATGAAAAGAAAAATTGAAGTACTGCTAAATCCACTTTTTATTGTTTCCATCGTTCTGCTTTTATTTAACGATTTTATACTTAAACATAATTTTCATAATTTCATTACCGGCAAACTATCTGATTTTACAGGGCTTTTCGCTTTCACACTTTTTTTAGCAGCGATATTTCCAAAGTATAAAAAATTTGTTTCAGTATTTATAATTATTTTTTTCATCTTCTGGAAATCGCCTCTTTCGCAGCCTTTGATTGATTCCTGGAATTCAATAATCTTATATTCTGTTGGAAGAACAGTTGATTATTCCGATCTTATCGCTTTACCTATTGTGTGGCTTGCATATAAGTTCAGTTTATATGAAAGAAAGATAATTTTAAAAAAATACCTGACAGTTCCTGTAGCAATGCTTGCACTTTTTTCCTTCTGTGCTACAAGCTACATGCACGTTTACCAGATCAACAAATCGTTTGAAATAGCATTGTCTAAGCAGGAAGTGATCAAAAGGATCAATGATATCTGCAGAACTTGTGAAAATTATTTACCCCTTTCAACCGATGTGCAGCGGGCAGACACATCATTCGTGAATGTTGATATGGATACGGTTTATTATTCTGTGACAGGATACTCACATTATGATGATACCTTATGGAATTATGACAGAAACGGACAGAAAACGTGTATTGATACTATTTATCACTATAAATATATTGACAAGGATACCATGTATGTAGGCAACAGCGGTTTTTTTATTTTGCATTATAATGTTAAGGATTACCTGGAACTTAAAGAAGAAAATTATTGCGGTTGCGTTGAAGCACGATGCAGGATATCAGGGATTGGTAATAAATCAGTGCTTACATTCATCACTGCTGATGCTGGCCCATGCACATACATAAAGGCCGGGGATGATGGGGCAGAACAACTTATCAATGCTTTTGAAAAAGGAATAATTGAACGCATAAAGCATTAGCGGAGATACTTCAAACATCAGCTCTTTCAAGGTAAAGAATTTCTTTATTCGATCCGTTAATGAATGTCCAGTTCATGGCGTTGTACCCTTTCCTGTCTATTGTGGCCTGGTAAGTGCTCGTTCCGTTGTAAAACTCTATCTGTCCTGATGTATTGATGAACCAAAAGCAATACCCGCCGGAACCTAAAGCTGTCATAAGGTATGGAGTATAAGTGCTGTCGCTGTCATAAAAGCAGTCGTTTTCGGCATCAACAAATTCCTGGTCATAAAGCAGGAAATAACCTGCATCCCGATGTGAACTGATCAAAGCGCCGCTGCTATTATCAATGTCATCCACGTTGATAACTTCCCAAACTCCATGGAATTTGTGAAGATTTGTTTTTGCTTTTTCGCATGAACAAAAAATGATGCTTATCATTAATATGTTCAGTAAAATATATTTTGTTTTCATAGGTCAGGTTTATTTCATTTTCATGAATGATATAAAGGCATTAACTCCAAAGTTTGAAATTTGATAATAGTAGGTATTTGTATACGTGTCAGTAAGGGTAGGGTATTTATAAAAGAGCAACCCCTGTGCATAGGGCTGGATCCTGAGGGCAATCCTTTCGGTAATCTTCAAAGGATAACTGATGTTTACAGTAAGCCCTTCAACGATATTACCTTTTGTGTCATACATTTTTTCCCAGCTGGCATTATTAAAACTACTTTCCGGTCCAATCTTTTTCTTCACCTTAAAACTTCCGATATCGAAAGTTATTCCCATTTTGAGTCTTTTGTAAAGCGAAAAATAAAAACCAAAACTAAATGTGTTTAGTCTGGCTTTTACATTTCTCAAATTGTATTCTGTTTCACCTGAACCGGTGGCAATCCCTTTGGCACGTGCAACAACATGTTTGTTGTTCCAGCCAAGAATCATCCCTGACCTGGGGCCTCCGATGCGCCAGTCGATATACAATCCTCTGAAAAACTCGGGCATGTCATATGGTTTTTCTATGTCGGGATTCAGCTGATTGAACTGGTACAAGGGAATTTCAAGATTGCTGAGAGGTTTAAACATATGACCATAGGTCCATCCGATATTGAGTGATCTTACGTATTGTGCTTCTGCATGATAGCTGAATATTAACAGCAACAGAACTGCCGGAATAATTCGTTTGATGTTTTTCATATTGATTTATTTTCACCAAAGATAAAAAAAAGAAAAATATTGTTTTTTAAAAAAATCTGCATTGTGAGTGAATCAAAATTGGTATATTTATTGCCTTAATTAAAAATACCAAAACAAATAATTATGAAAACCATAAAATCCATAAACTTAAGAACAGGAGTGATGTCATTGATTTTTTTAGTTTTTTATATAACACTCTTATCATCCTGTGGAACCACTTCAGGCGTTTCAATGGAAGTTCTGGTTCCCGCGCAGATCAATCTTCCCAAACATATTAAAAAAGTTGGCGTCCTTAACAGGTCAATGCCTGCAAAAGGAGATTGGGTTACAAATGTGCTTGAAGGATTTATTTCCGGCGAATCCATCATGGCCGATAAAGATGCTTCCATTAATTGTGTGCAGGGACTGGTCGATATACTGAATGAGAATCCGCGGCTCGGGGCTGTTCTTGTAACTGCCCAGAAGCTTAAAGGTACGGGCACCCGCGAATGGCCGGATGCACTTGCATGGACTACGGTCGATTCTTTATGCAAAGCTTATAATGTTGATGCTATTGTATCGCTCGAAACTTTCGACTCGGATATTTTATTCAGCACAGGCAAGAACCTTGTGAAAACAACCATCGATAAAAAGGATACTATGGTCAATGAATTTTTTTCCGATTTGAAAGTCAATGTAAATGCAGGATGGAGAATATATGATAATGTGGATAAGAAACAGGTTGATCAGAATTTATTTGTTGACGAAAAGGGATGGCTTACCAAAGGATGGACGGCCGATGAAGCGTTAAAAAAACTGCCCGCAAAGCGTGATGCCATTAACGGCGCTGGCTTGTTTGCAGGCGACCAGTATGGAATCCGGATTTCACCTGCATGGACAAATGTATATCGCAGTTATTTCACCAAAGGCAAAAAACAGGATGGATTCAAGCAGGCTAAAAAATGGGTTAAGCAGCAAAACTGGGAACAGGCTGTAAATATCTGGACCAACATTGCCAAAACTTCCGACAGCAAAAATGTCGGACGCGCATACTATAATCTTGCTGTTGCTTCGGAAGTAGACGGCGATCTGGAAACAGCTTATACATATGTAAAAAAGGCTCTCGAAGTATATGGAAATAAAAATGCACGGACTTATATGAATATTCTCAATGTTCGCATTCAGGATCAGGATAAGTTGAAAGAACAGATGGGAAATTAGAAATTCAGAGTTCTGAATACAGAATTGAAAGGGAGGCAAGGTGAAGCGGCGACAAGACTAAGAAACGATGCCGAAAAGATAAAAAAAAACAGACTAAAGAATAGAATAATAAATTTGAAATTTGATTTTTAAAATTGACTAATGACCTAATGACAGCTACCTGTCCTGCACCAAGGGTCGGGAAGCATAATGACCATGAATGACGCTGCGTAGCAGCAAATAACTATTGAATTATAATCATGGGATAATCTGTGCTTTATATTTTAGCAACATTAATTTTCGTTATAAATTATTCCGAACCATTGATATAATATCAGGGATATAAATATTTTTATATTTGCAGCGTATTTCAAGGGTTTTAGAGTTGAGTGCCACAACAGGAAATATAAATTAACTATTCGAATTATTTAATTTAAATATCCTTTTCATATGTCCGGAAAAAATATTTTTACCGATAACAGCAGGTTGATTACCGAATCACTGGTGAGGGCGGGAGCTGATGTATTTATTGGCTACCCGATAACCCCTGCTAACCTGCTTTATTACTATTCGTCCAAACGCTTCCCTGTGTTTATGGCTGCTCCTGACGAAATCACAACGGTTCAATGGATGTGTGGCTTTGCTGCTTCAGGAAAACTTCCAGTAACCGCTACTTCTTTCCCTGGCTACGCCTTAATGATCGAAGGGATTAATATGGCGGTGATGATGGAGTTACCTTTGGTTGTCATTCTTGTACAGCGACTCGGCCCTGCCACCGGAACTGCTACCATGGGTGCCCAGGGCGACCTTGCTCTGCTTAACGGAACCATCTCTGGCGGTATGCCCGTCCCATCATTCTGCTTGAGTCATCCCGAAGATTGCTGGGAAATCCCTGTGAAGGCATTGGAAGTTGCTGTAAAACTCAGGACTCCCGTTGTCATCCTCACTTCCAAAGAAGAAGTAATGACCATGTCGAATATTGATATCAACAATCTGAAGGATATTAAAAAAATTGAAAGAAAATATTACCAAGGCGAAGAAGCCTATTTACCTTATAATGCAGACGAAACCCTTGTACCACCTTTCCTTCCGCTTACTGATACCATGCATCAGGTGAGAATTACGGCTTCAACGCACGATACCAGGGGTATTCTGCAAAATTCCACCAAAGAAGCACTTGATAATTCCAAAAGGTTGAATAATAAAGTGACTCAGAATCTACATGAATTTACCTATTATGAAATTGATGAGGAAGCAGGAGCGGATACCATAATTTTGTCTTACGGGATTACTGCACAATCAAGCTGTGAAGCGGTGTCATCACTGAGATCTGGCGGGCATAAAATTTCCCTTCTTATTGCAAAAACTATTTTCCCCGTGCCACATCATTACTTTGAAATATTAAACAAGTATAAAAATATAGTGGTTGCTGAAGAAAATTACAGCGGACAGTACCGTAAGATTCTTTTTGGTGCTGAGCATTCAGCACATATTACGGGAGTTAATGAATTTGGGAGGATGATAAGTCCCGACTTAATTGTAAAGGAGGTACTGAACCATGCATAAAGTTTATCTTTCAGAAACCGAGTTGCCTTTTTGCAAAGGTTGCGGCCATGCCTTAATTTCAGAGAATACCGACAAAGCACTGCAGAAACTCGGGATTCCACTCCTTGATGTGATTCTTGTCACCGACATTGGTTGCCATGGTATAATTGATAAGTGTTTTAAAACACATACTGTTCACGGCCTGCATGGAAGGTCGGTTGCCCTGGCGTCGGGCATTACTGCAGGGCTGAATAATCCTGACAAAAAAGTCATTGCTTTTATCGGCGATGGTGGTGCTACCATAGGGATGCAGCACCTGATTGATGCTGCACACCACAAGTTCAACCTTACTGTTGTTCTCCATAATAATTTCCTGTACGGCATGACCGGAGGGCAACCCAGCGAATTCACACCCTGTGGCTTTAAAACTCCCACTCATACAGAAGGGGCGAAACGCAAAGGTTTCGACATTTGCGAAATGATCACTGCAGCAGGTGCAACTTATGTCTCCAGAGTAATTGGGATTGGTGACTTTTCGGAACAACTGGCGGCAGCATACGCGAAGAAAGGTTTCTCATTGGTGGAAGTCATGGAAGTTTGCCCTAGTTATGCTGTGAAATCGAACCCCGGCATGAAGCTGGCCAGGGTTGTAGAAGAAGCAGGGCTGGCTGTGAAAGTTTTCGCCGACAATAAAGATGATGCTTTTACGGTTGATTACAGGGAGCAGACAAAATCGCTGATTGATGAAAAAAATATTATCGCTCCTAAATATACTTCATCGCTGAAAGGATCCATGCGCATTATGATCAACGGTTCTGCAGGAGAAGGTGTGCAGCTGGCTGCCGAATTTTTTGCAAAATCGGCTGTCAGCGCAGGATTAAACGTTACCAAAAAAGGAAGTTATCCCGTAACTGTTGGTATTGGATTTTCTTCTTCTGACATTATTATTTCTTCTGAAAA
Source organism: Bacteroidota bacterium (assembly GCA_043801235.1). Lineage (GTDB taxonomy): Bacteria > Bacteroidota > Bacteroidia > Bacteroidales > CG2-30-32-10 > DAOQAK01. The sequence goes on from JAZDMF010000385.1 coordinate 8,889, forward strand.
GATATTGTACACCGGATCTGTCAATCCCGATGTGGTGATCATTATTTCAAAAGACGGGCTTGATTTTGCTCAGTCAAAAATTAAAAACATGAATGCAGGGATTGTATATATTGACAGTAGTCTTGAAGCGCCTGTAACAAAAGCAAAAGTTATAAAAATAAATTTCCGCGGGAAAGTTCCGGTAAAAAATTCTGCCCTGTACAGTTTGTTTTATTTCCTGCATCATTCAAGCGTATTCTCTTTGCTGTCATTAACTGATGCTGTTTCGGAAAGTCCTGTCTCTGCCAAAATGGATTTATCCAAGTTCATGGAATTTTAGATTAAGGTGAGTTCAGGTTAAATAGTTTTGATTATTGGAATTTTGAAAATTGAAATTTATTTGTTCCCAATAGCTATCGGAATGGAATTTGTGGTTTGGAATTTTCATAGCTCTGCTTTTGCTGGCGATTAATTATGAGTTCATA
>JAZDMF010000339.1:0-5576 GCA_043801235.1 Bacteroidota bacterium
GCATGATTGAGTAATAAAAGATAGAATGGCATGAGGAATTTCTTTCTTTTTTTATGGCGACAATATTTTTTCTTCCTGTTTCTTCTTCTTGAAATTATTTCTTTCCTACTTATAGTTCAGAACAATTACTACCAGCGATCGGGTTTTATAAATTCCACAAGTGAATTCAGCGGAGGCATTCTTACCGTTTTCAATAATATATCACAGTATTTTTCTTTGAAAGACGCCAATAAAAAACTTTCAGAGGAAAATGCCTGCCTTCTGAGCGAGTCGAAAAAGTTTTACATGAAGACCGATAATAAAATTTTTACATATAACGACACACTATACAGGCAACAATACGATTTCATCAGCACAAAAATAATCAGGAATTCAACAAACAAGCGAAACAATTACCTTACACTTAACAAAGGAAGCAGACATGGAATAACGAAAGACATGGGTGTTGTTACCTCAACAGGTATTATTGGAATAGTGAACAATGTGTCGGAAAATTTTTCAAGTGTACTATCCGTTCTACATAAAGATTTTAAACTTAGCGCCAAGCTGAAAAACAACGAACAACTGGGTACTGTTACCTGGGATGGCGGCAATTACCGTTACGGAAAACTTATTGATATCCCCACTCACGTAAAACCCAAAATTGGCGACACCATAGTTACCAGTGGCTATTCCACAAGCTTTCCGGAAGGCATTCTCATTGGTACTGTTACTGATATCAAAGAAGAAAAAGGAGATAATTTTTACACCCTGATTGTATTTTTCAGCACCGATTTCAATAATATTTCGTATGCTTACGTGATTCGAAACATTTTAAAAACCGAACAGGATAAACTGGAAAAAGGGGCGTAGCATGATTAATCTTGTATCGCGAAATATTGTCCGCTTCATTTTCCTGGTGCTTTTCCAGGTGCTTATATTAAACAATATAAACCTCGGAGGATATATCAATCCTTATTTTTATGTGTTGTTTATTTTATTACTACCTTTTGAAACTCCCAAATGGCTGCTGTTAATGTCCTCGTTTCTGCTGGGTTTATCGGTGGACATGTTTTCCGACACCACAGGGCTGCATTCAGCGGCCTGCGTGATGATGGCATTCAGCAGACCATACATACTGGGAGTTGTATCGTCAAGGCAGGAATATGAGCCGGGAATAAAGCCTATCATCCGTGATCTTGGATTCAACTGGTTCTTTTCATACGCGCTGATACTAGTATCCATTCATCATATTCTCCTGTTTTACCTTGAAGTATTTGGCTTTGGCGAGTTCTTTCACACATTCCTGCGTGCCCTGTTAAGCATAGCATTTACCATGCTGATTGTTATTTTAAGCCAGTATTTATTGTACAGACCGAAGAAATAGTTAATGGTTTGTAGTTAATAGCGGCTGGTTTAGTTGATGGTCATTGGTTATTGGTTTTCCCCCCATATACTTTTGACTTTTTAGCAAACCTTTGCCCAACCTATTGACTCGTACCTGAACAGTAACGATTTTTTTTTAAAAATTGCTTGACAGTAAATATTTTATATTTTTACATATCTTAATTTAAATTTATACAGATATGAATATGGAAAAAATTATCAAGAGAGCCATTTTTGGAATGGTATTTTCATTATTTAGTTTAAATGTCATTTCTCAGGATGCACTTATAAAAGGTTGGGAAAGTTTTCTTACCAATGATTTAGAAAATGCTAAAACATTGTTTACTAAGGCCACATCCGATGCCGGCAGTAAAGCAGAGGCATATCTTGGTCTGTCCATGATTAACTCTATGACAGATAGCTATACGGCAGCGTTTGAAAATTTTATGAATTTTTATGATAATTCAACCGCACCGGATCCTTATTTATATGCTTTGTGGAATACGGAAGCACTTGTTTATAATTATTCCGAAATTACGCCTGAGAAAGCCGCATTTATCAAGAAAATAGCTGAAAAAACCGAAACCAATGCTACAATAAAAGCATTAGCGTGGGCTACTCTTGGTTATTACTATAACCATATAAAGCAGGAAAAACTTTCGAAAACGGCTTATGATAACATTGGCGCTGTTTCTGACTGGCAGGGAGTTGGCAGTTTTGAAAACATATCGGGCAGTGGTTTCGATAAAAATTATGATCCAATAAAATATACCGATAACGCAAAGGCATTTAAAAATAAGTATAATGCCGATGTGTTTTGGTTCGATCTGCCTGTGATGCGTAACGACCGCTGGGTTGATCTTTCGTATAATTTTTATGTAACAAATGCTGTCATCTATGCACAGAGCTTTGTCGACAGCCCTTCCGATCAGTATGTGCAATTACGAATTGGCACCAGCGGATCCGTAAAAGTCTGGGTTAATGACATGATTGTTTTCAGCGAATCGGAAGAAAGGAATAACGATATTGACACATACATAGTTAAAATTAAACTAAGCAAGGGCAGTAACCGCATTCTGGTACAACTGGGGGCCAGCGAAATTGAAAACATGAATTTCCTGTTACGGTTTACCGATGACAGTGGCAGCCTGATTACTAACCTCACGTATAACAAAGAACCCAAAGAATATAAAAAAGACAGTTCCTATACACCTGAAGTGATCCGGAATTTCAGCGAAAAGTATTTTGAGGATCTGATTAAAAAGGAGCCTGAAAAAGTAATATATTATTTGCTGCTTTCTGATTTGTACAGCAGAAATGAGAAAACATACGAGGCCCGTAAAACCCTTTTGAAAGCAAAAGAACTTGCGCCAAAATCAAGTTATATTGTTTATAAACTGATCAGTATTTATCTGAAAGACGAGAATAATACAGATCTTACAGCCTCGCTGGAATGGCTAAAGGATAATGATCCTGACAGTTATTTTGCGCTCATTTTGCAATACCAGGAAGAGTTAGATAAAGAGAGCTATACAAAAGCCGAAGAAATACTGGATAAAATGGAAAGTTCCTTCGGGGTTAGTGGATATACAACGATGAAAAGAATTTCGCTTCTGGCGTATCAGCAAAAACAGGAGGATATGATAAAGCTAATCGAAAAATCATATAAAAGCTATCCTGATAATTATGATTTTGTGTCAATGAAGCACGCACTTGAATCCGACATGAAAAAAAATTATAAAACAGGGATTGCCGTCCTGAAAAAATACCTGAAAAAATTTAATTCTACTGATGCCGTTTCTTCGCTTGCCAACGATTATTTTAATTCTGGAAATATTACCACTGGAATAGAAACATTCAAGGGACTTATTGATAAATATCCATACAGTTCGGGCTATATTAACTCAATGGGCAATATTTATTTCCAGCTTCAGATGTATGATGAAGCGGCAAAATGGTACTTGCGAAATCTTGAATACTCACCCTATATTGGCACATATTGGGGGAATCTGGCCGAGGCTTATGATAATGACGGGAAAACCGATGAGGCCATTGAAGCTTACAAGAAATGCATTACCTATTATCCAACCAATTATGAAAAAAGAAAGAAGCTTCGCAAACTGGAAGGGAAAAAAGAGATATATGACTTTTTTGAAGAACCCGATATTGACAGTATTGTAAAAAAAGCACCCGATGCTTCAGAATATCCGGAGGATAATAGTGTTATTCTGTACGATGAAATGCAGAAAGTGGTATATTCCGGGGGTACATCCGAACAAAAAGAAATATGCCTTATAAAAGTGTTGAATGCTGATGGTGTTAAAACATGGAAAGATTATTATGTATACCATACCAATATGCAGCGTGTAATCATTGAAAAAGCAGAAGTAATTAAATCGAACGGCAGTAAGGTGGAAGCCGAATCAGAAGATGAAAATATTGTCTTCAATTCACTTGAACCCGGTGATGTTATTAATTTATCATACCGCACCGAAAATTACCTGACAGGCAAACTATCGCCTTATTTCTGGGACAAATATTATTTTTCAGGATCTGTTCCCCTGCTTAAAACAAAATATAATTTACTTATTGCCCCCGATATTAAATTCGATGTTAAATTTTCGAAGGAAGAAATACAATCAACAAAAACCAGCTTGGGCGAATTTGATATGTATACATGGGAAGCCTCTATACGACCTTCTATTAAAACCGAAGACAAGATGCCCGAATTCAGCGATGTGGCGAATGCATTGTTTCTTTCATCGTTTCCCGACTGGAATTATATTTCAAACTGGTACTATGATCTTTCTTCAACAAAAACCAAAGCTGATTTTGAAGTAAAGGATGCAGTAAACAAAATCTTCGAAGGAAAAGAAAATCTTACCAAACTTGAAAAAGCAAAAGAGATATATAAATATATCGTCACAAATATTCATTACAATTCGGTATCATTTTTACGCAGCTCATTGATTCCACAAAAAGCATCAACCGTGTTGAATACGAAGTATGGCGACTGCAAGGATATTTCCACGCTGTTTGTTGCGATGTGTAAAGAAGCCGGAATTGACGCAAGCCTGGTACTTGTCGATACGAGGGATAATGGCAGCAATGATATGATGCTTCCTTCCATCGATTTTAATCATGTGATTGCGAAAGCTACGATTGACGGGAAAGATTATTACTGCGAACTTACTTCTGATTATCTGCCTTTCAATACATTTGATGAGTATGAATTGGGTTCGCTTGCACTCGAGGTTATCTCCGAAAACAATGCGGTAAAAGCCGACACTGAATTTTTCAATCCAACCGTACGTTCTAAAAATTCTATTTATCGTACCGGTTCTGTAACCATAGATGGTAGCGACCTGGTAATAGAAAAAACCAATATAAAAACAGGCCGCTTTGCATCAAATATGAGGCAGACTTACCGTGATCTTGGGGTGAAAGAACAGGAAAAGAATATGCTTTCAGCGCTTACCGGAGAGTACCCGAATGTTCAGCTGAATTCGCTTGAGTTTACAGGATTGAAAGGTGTTTCCGACACAGTTACTTATAAATATAATTATACCGGATCGAATGCACTTACTGATATAACAGGAATGCAGTTATTTACCCTGCCATGGGCCAGCAAGGCCGATCCCAAGGACTTTATTTTTAATAAAAAACGGGAATATCCTATTGATTTATACCTTTTCGCAAATTCCGATTCGAATATTGAATTCCTTACTGTTAAAATTCCTGCAGGAAAAACACTTGCCGAAACGCCCAAATCATGTACATATTCATGCAGCATTGCAGATTATTCCATTACGTATAAAGTAACTAATAGCAAAACAATTGAAGCAAAAAGAGAGCTGAAGTACAAACAAAAACTTATCCCCTTGAGCAAAATTGATGAGTTTGCTGAATTTTATAAAAAAGTGATAAGCGCTGACGCGAAGCAGATTGCAATTAAATAAAACATTTGATAAAATACCTGAAGTTGTCTTAAGAATTACAAGACAGCTTTTTTTCACACCATTACACAAAAAAATATATGTGGACAATTTGCGGCCAGGCATTTTTGAAAAATTTAGATTTGGCGAATTCTTCCACACATTCATGCGCGCACTGTTAAGCATTGCATTCACTATGTTACTTTTAATATTAAGCCAATATTTATTGTACAGGCCGAAGAAGTAATTATTATAGCAAATGGAAAATGTAGATAT
>JAZDMF010000356.1:0-12359 GCA_043801235.1 Bacteroidota bacterium
CATAATTACATCGAATGACGACGAAGTTATATGACTATAAATGACAGCGAAGCTGAATGACCATAAATGACGGTGCGAAGCACCAAATGACGACCAGCCGATTTTGAACTACCCGTTGTCTTCGGAATACCACTCAGCAAATGAAGTAGCGGTTTCGCTGAGGCGCAGGCTGAATAATATAATTCCCTTGGGCAAAAGCTTTGGAATTCTTGCTGCAAAATCGATTAGCAAATTTTCACAGGTTGGCTGGAATGGAACTAAAATGATATTATCGAACATGTTTTTGAAGTTTTCCAGTTCTTTATGCGGTGTGTTGGCATTCAGCAACAGTGCATGATCCAGGGGGGCGGTGATGTTTTCCTTTATTGTTTTTTTCAGGATGGAGTAATCGATCACCATTCCGTTCTTTGGCGATGACGGGTCATTCAGAGGTTCGCCGATGATGGTTACATAAAGGTAATACGAATGGCCGTGAATATTTTTACAGGGTCCGTCGTAACCCCATAATGCATGGGCCATTTCGAACATAAATTCCTTGGTGATTCGGATACGTGCCATACATCAGGGTTTTTCAACTATAACTTTTTTAACTTCCACGCCCTCGTCGCAAATAATTTTGACGAAATAAAAACCGTTTGCAGCATCGGAAACATATAGTGAATAATTATTTATTAATTCATCAATCTGTTTTTCGAAAATATATTTTCCTTCTGCTGAATAAAGCGTTAGAGAAACATTGTGCAATGCTCCGCCTGTGTTGATTGTAATTTCTCCTTTCGATGGTACGGGGAAAATATTCAGACTATTTAATGTTGATGAAATATTTTGTATTCCTGCTGTTGGTCCCCAGATGGAATAAATCCATTCGGGATGATCGATAAAAGGGTTACGATTATTCTGGTAAGCATAAACAGCATCGTTTCGTTCTTGTTCTTTCAGGCTCACAGGATCGAGGGTGTTCCACTGCAAAAGCATGGTTTCTGCCCATGGCAATAATTGAGCACCATTAACCATATCACTGCCCGGCCATCCCGAATCTTCAGTGTAATAACGCACAGCCATATAAAAATAAGTGCGGGCAATATCACCTTTAAAAGAATCAACGGGTTCGAAAACAGTTCCGGAATATCCTGCATCGGAACATGAACCAAGTTTGCTTCCATTCTGAGATGTCCATGAAGCTGAAGAAACATCACCATAAGGATAATTACTACGTTTATTATTCACCCATCCATCGGTAGGATAAACATGAAATAGATCGGAATACATGGGTGTAGCGTCGTTAAACCAGCTGCTGGGAAATGTATGTTCGCGGTTGTAGCAGTCAGCCTCCTGTGAATATGTTCCGCATTGGTCGGTACTGAATGTAAATTCATAGGGAGGCGTGCCGCCGGGAATGTCAGAATAAATATCCCATACTTTACCATTTGACTTGTCATCAGTGGTATAGTAACAGTTCCAGAGATCAGCATACTGTATGACGGTATGGTTATTTATAATATTATGTAAGGCTGTTTTCAGAGGTGCACCCGATAAACCCGCAGCATTATCGTAATATCCGGGAGGAATGGTTGCTTTGGAAAAAAGCGGTATGCAAAAAAACAAGATAATAATTCCCTTCAAAACAAATCTCTTCATCGCTAATAAATTTTTACAAAGATACTATATTGCGCTATTTATAGCAATACTTGTCAAGGTAATCCTGTGCATTGTCTCCATACATTTCGCGATACTTCAGCAGGTCGTAGCAGCCGTCCTGGTTCAGGCTGAGTTTCAGAATACCCCGGTATAAAAAGGCTTCCTTGCAAAACGGGTTGACTTTTACGGCAGTATTATAATCGGTCATGGCTTTATCAAAATCTTCCTGGTTTTCGTACACCCTTCCTCTGCCAACATATGAAAGGGATTTGATGCTGATAGATCCTTGTGCAATACAAAAAGTAAAATCGTCGATGGCAAGCTGTGCTTTTTTGCTCACAAAAAAATCTCCATAAATTTTCCCGCGTTCATAGATGCATTCTGTCATAGATGTATCGATATTATGTGCTTTAGTATAATCACTAATAGCTTTTTCAGTTTCATTTTTCAGAAGGTATGCTTTTGCCCTGCTTTTATAATATCCGGCATAGGTGCTGTCGGTTTTTATCAATGTGGTAAAATCGGAAATTTCTTCCTTATACATTCCCTGTAATTCATATATCTCCGCGCGAAGCAAAAGTGCATCTTTATAGTCAGGGCGGGCGTCAATTGCTTTTGTGAGCAGCGATATTGCCTTTTTTGCATCATCTTTTGATGAATAATCAAGTGCGTCTGCCTGGTTGTAATATTCTTCTGCTGTTTGAGAAAAAACGGGCAATGCAGCAATAAATAAAAGCAGTATAAAAAAAATCCTTATCATTTTTTACTAAAAAAATAAATGTTCTATCAGTATTTTTATTCCAATCAAAAATAATACAATTCCTCCGGCAAATTCAGCTTTGTTGCCAAGAATGCAGCAAAATTTTTTTCCTAAAAAAACGCCAATATAGGAAATGCAAAAAGTGATAATACCTATAATAGCTGCCGATAAAAGTATAGGGATGTTAAGTAATGCCAGGCTTAAGCCCACGGCAAGGGCATCAATACTTGTAGCAACCGCTAATGTCAACATCACCCAGATACTTGTGATATTGTATGTCTTTACACAACCCCTGCTTCTTATTGCTTTGGATATCATTCGGAAACCGATAAAAACGAGCAGCCCGAATGCCACCCAGTGATCAATTTCTTCAATGTATTCTTTCAGGTAAAAGCCCAGCACCCAACCCAACAAAGGCATAGCAGCCTGGAATCCGCCAAAAAAAACTGCAGCTTTAAATGCAACTGATTTTTTCCGGATACCTGCCGTTGTACCCAGGCACATCGAAACGGCAAAGGCATCCATTGAAAGGGCTGCGGCTATTAGTACTACCGTTATTAATGCTTCTGTCATTTTTTCAGTAAAGCGACAATCATTTCGAGGCACTTCGCATCAACATCATCGAATGAATTGTATTTACAGCTGTCGACATCAAGCATTGCGATAATGTTGCCGGTCCTGCCTTTTACAGGAACCACTATTTCAGATTTCGAGCGGGAATCGCAGGCGATATGACCGGGAAATTTATGTACATCAGGAACAATAATGGTTTCAGCATTATTTATTCCTGCCCAGCAAACTCCGGTGTTTTTCTTCAATATCTGGCATGCTGCCGGTCCCTGATACGGGCCGACGACAAGTTCTCCATCTACCAGCCTGTAAAAACCGCACCAGAAAAAATAATCCATTTTATGGTAAAGCACCGCTGAAACCGTTGCCATCCTGGCGATTTCATCGTCCGATTTTGCGACCAGTTCTTCAAGTTGCACATAGAGCCTTTTATAGCGGCCGTTTTTACCGGTTCTTTCCATGTTAAAATGAAATTACATTTATATGATTCAAACAATGGAATGCAGTATGGTGTTTGTCATGCTTTAAATGTTCATATTTTTCTTACAATAGTATTTTTTTAAAATATTCGTGAGATCGCCTCGCAAAATTGCTTATTATTAATCCACCGAAGTACGAATTTTGTACGAACATACGAATTTCGTAGCTTCGTAACAGTTCGTGCTTCGTTGGGTTCAGTTAAGAATTAATACCAACCTGTTGTATATATTGATTTACCTATTTATCGAATATTGCAATTGCTGAATTATAAAGAACTTCACTTCTGTACCATGCGCTTGCCCTTACATCTGAAATAGGTGTAGCGAGGTTTTTTACCAAACATGCAAAATTATTTACATCTTCATTATTAATTAAACCGATTTGCTTACCAATTAAAAAATTACAGGCATCTTCGGCGAATTTTATCGTTGGAGCAACTGCACCAATCGATAATCCGGCATCGGTAATTATATTGCCTGCATTCATTTGAAAGTGATAAGCAATAGAAATAATGGAGATTTCCATAGACAAGCGTGTCCCGATCTTAATGTAAGCGGATTTAATTTTTTTGCATGAATTTGAAGGGAAAAAAATACTTCTTAAAATTTCATTTTTCTTCAAAGAGGTTATTTTTACACCCTGAAAAAAATCGGAAAGTTTTTCTTCTCGGACATTTCCTGAAGAATCAATAATTTCACAGATTGCTTTCAGAGCAACCAAAGCACATGATATATCGCCTGCAGGGGAGGCCTGACAAATATTACCCCCAACAGTCGCAGTTTCTCTGATCTGCATAGAAGCAACGGAGTTTGCCGCTTCCCATAAAACGGGGTAATCAATTTTAAGAGTATCATTATTCATTAACTGGGATGCCGTAACAAGTGCGCCAATCCTGACACCTTTTTCTTTGAAAGAAATAATGTTAAATTTCTCATCTTTCAATTGAGCCAGATTAATAACCGTTAAACCTTCCTGTGGCATATTATTCAGATCATTAATAAGGTCAGTATAGCCTGCGCCAAACCTAAACTTTTTGTCCTGTAAATTACTGATTGCTTCAAGTAATTCCTGACTATTTTTAGGGCTAATTACGTCAAAGTCCATATTGTTGAATTTAGGGGAAATAAAATAAATAATTCCGATTTATTAGGTGTATGTTTTTTCATTTTGATCTGTTTATTATTCCCACGAAGTACGAACCTGCCTGCCGGTAGGCCGGTTTGTTACGAATGTACGAACTACGAAACGCCACGTACTTCATATATTCGTATGTTTGTTTGTAATTCGTCGGGGTAATTGTTTCATGTTTTAGTTATTTTGTTCGTACTTCGATGGGGTGCATTGTAAAATGGGAATTATTATTATTAAATTCACTTATTGAATCAACTCTTTTTCTTTTTTCGTACTCAGCGCTTTTAATACTTTTTCGGCAGTAATCGGGAGGGAAGAAAATTCTATACCGATAGCGTCTGCAACGGCATTGGCAATTGCAGCGGCAGTTGGAATTAATGGTGCTTCTCCTGCTCCTTTTGAACCATAAGGACCTGCTTCATCATAAGTTTCAACCGGAAAGAAATGCACATCGGGCATATCCATGCTTGTCAATAATTTATATCCATGAAAACTAGGGTTAATAAGGATACCATTTTCGTAAATCATTTCTTCAGTAAGAGCAAAACCGATTCCGGTTGCCACCCCACCTTCAATCTGTCCCTGCAATCCAACCGGGTTTAACACACGACCAACATCCTGAGAGACCCAAATATTTAAAACCCTTACGTTTCCTGTAACAGTGTCCACCTCTACTTCTATTGCTTGTGAAGCAAAAGCATAATTTCCCGATACATCTCCCATAAACTTTTTATCCTGAAAACTGCTTGGTGGTTCGTAGAAATATTCAACAACACACAATTCATTTGAGGCGAAATGCATTTCTCTCACAACCTTGTCCATTTTTATTTCTTTGTCGCCGGCGGACATGGAGCCGTTTTTATAAGTAAAATCACTTGCCTCAATATTCAGGAGCTTAGATGCCTGTTTATTGAGTTTTTCTTTAATTAATTTAACAGCACCAAGCATGGAGTTACCTGCCACGAAACTGGTTCTGGAAGCATGTACACCAACATCCCAGGGTTTAATGTCAGTATCTGTATTTATTACCTTTATTTTCTCCATTGGAATACCCAGTTCTTCAACAGCTATCATTGCGAGTATTGTTTCTGAACCCTGTCCAATTTCGTTTGAGCCGGTAATTATGGTAAGATAGCCGTAATGATCCAGTTTCAGTCTTGTTCCGCAACCGTCAGACCTGTATATTTTTGCGCCACCGCCAACATGAAGCATTGATGCTAATCCAATACCGGTCTTAGTTCTGCCATCATTTTTTTTCTTCTTTCTTTCTTTGTATTTGCTTTCTGTCAGAACTTTCTCCAGTGCGGATTTAGCGCCGCATGTTTTAAAATGTAAGCCTTGTCCTGTTATTTCTCCTTTATAGTTGGCATTAAGAAGCCGTATTTCATCTTTTCCCATTCCAAGTTCTTTTGCCATCAGGTCAATGTTGCTTTCGACGGAAAATGTTGCCTGTGGATTTCCATATCCCCGGAATGATCCTGCAAAAGGGTTGTTGGTATAAATTGCATCAGCCTGAAAAGAACAAGCGGGAACCTGATACAATGAAGAATAAGTTTGCATCATAACAAATGGCGTGGTAGCTCCCCAGGATGTATAGGCTCCGTTATCCAATGTAATTTTAACTTCTCTGAATGTGAATTTACCGTTTTCGTCTGCACCGGTGGTAAGGTCAATTACCATAGGCTGACGAGTAGGAGAGGCAATGAATTCTTCTTCCCGGTCGTAAATGAGTTGAACGGGTTTACATGACTTAATTGAAAGCAAAGCGCATATTGGTTCAAATGGATACATATCGAGTTTGCTTCCAAAACCTCCGCCAATTATTGGTTGAATAATCCTGATTTTTGAAGGGTCCATTTTAAGGGCATGAGCAATATCTCTTTGATACAAAAAAGGAACCTGGGTGGAAGCATAAAGCGTAAGGCTGCCATCAAGTTTAGAATAATCAGCGGTGATATTACTTGTAGCAAGGCAGCAATGCGTTACCCGCGATGTTTTATATTGCCTGGTTATAATAACTTTACTTTTTGCTTTTTGTTCATCAAGGTTTCCATGTTCATAGTGGAATGATTCTGCAATATTTTTATTTTTGAATTGCTCCAGTCCTTTGCCAAAGGCGTTAATTTTCGGAGCTTCATTATTTAATGCTTCAAACGGATCGTAAATACCTTCCTTAACTTCGTATTCAACTTTTATTAATGCCAGCGCTTTTTTGGCAATGTCTTTTGTGGTGGCTGCTACTGCTGCAATTTCATCGCGATTACAATTGACGGTTTTGCTTTTCAGGATAGGATGGTCTTTTTTATAACTGATCATATTTACATCCACATCAGCAGCAGTGATTACACAGGCAACACCTTCCAAAGCTTTTGCTGCAGAAGTGTCAATGGAAATAATCTTTGCACAAGGATATTTTGTGCGCAGTATCATTCCATACAGCATATTTGGAAAAACTATATCATGACCGTAAACAGCTTTTCCGGTTACACGTTCTTTTCCGTCTAACTTTTGAGTGGATTTTCCTATAATACTGAATTCTTTTGCCATATTAAAAAAAATTAAGTCATACAATAGTCATTCAGTTGTTAATTTATGTTTTTTCGTACACCGCTTCTGCTGCATCAATAATTTTAACATATCCAGTGCAACGGCATAAGTGTCCTTCAAGACTTTTCTTGACTTCATCGCGTGTAGGAACTTTGCCTTCACTTTTACATATCTCGCTGAATGCTTTGGTAGAAAGCACTATACCTGAAGTACAGAATCCACATTGAACTGCTCCATGCCCGAGCATTTTTTCCTGTACTATTTCTAAAGGCTTTTCAATTGTTCCCAAACCTTCAATAGTTGTGATAGATTTGCTTTCAACATTTATTGCAAGATACATGCATGAGTTAATAGCAACACCATCAACAAGGACAGTACATGCACCACATTCCCCTTCAAGGCACCCTGGTTTGGTTCCTTTCAGTTTCAGTTCATCTCTGATCAGATCTATCAGCAATAAAGAAGGTTTCACTTCTCTAATGGTCTTTTCACCATTGATCGTGAAAGTAATTTGTGTTAAATTGTTCCCCATTGTAATAATTATTTGCTTCCCATTACCAGATTGAGAATTTACTGTGTATTAAATGATCTTATTATTCATTAAAGTTTTGATTTCTTCACTGCTGAACCCTGCTTCTACATAAATAGTTTCATTATTTTCGCCCAGTCGAGGTGCACACGTTAAAGAAAAATCTACTTCTTTTAAAAAAGGAGTATTAACAGGTGCGGGAAATAATGAAACTTGTTTCCCCGAGGGTAATTTTGTTTTCAACATATTTTGTTTTACAAATTCAAGCTTCGCAACATCATGTGTTGAATTTACCGGGGAGATTGCTAATCCCAATTTTGAACAAACTTCCACAAACTCAGCAGTGGTATAATTCTTCAGTCCTTTTCGAATATCTTCATAGATATTTCCTTTGTCATTATTGCGTCCCTGATTTGTTATTCTTTCAACTTTTTCAAGATGTTCAAAACCTTGTATTTTGGTTAACTTCTCCCATTGCGAATCATTGCCAATTGCCAAATACACATGACCGTCTTTTGCCGGGTAGCAATTACACGGTATAAAACTCCTATGTTCATTGCCACTGCGAGTGAATATTTCAGATTCATTTTTTACAAATTGCAATTGTGGGAGTGCAGTAATCAACCATGATGCAGCACATTGTGCCATCGAAATATCAATTCTTTTTCCGGTTTCATTTTTTTCCAGCATAGCAATTAAAACTTGCGAAAATGCTTCATCACCTGCTTTCAGGTCAATCAATGGTAAGCCACAAAGCATTGGATCTCTATCAGGTTCACCTGTCAGATACATGTATCCAAGCATTGCCTGCATGGCAGGATCATAACCGGCCCTGTCAGGATAATCGGGTCCCATTGCCGAGATTCCGCACCAGATGATATCTGGTTTTACTTTTCTTAGACTTTCGAAATCTATACCCAGTTGTTTGTAGCGTAAGGGCAAAGTGTTGCACAGGAATACATCCACATCCAGTTCACGGATCAGTCTTTTTAATGTATCCTGACCTTCTTTCTTTTTAAGATTCAAAGTAATTGCTTCCTTGCCAATGTTCGGAGGAATATAATAGGAATGTAAATCATCAAAGCCGGTATCTTCCCCAATATATCTGTTTGGATCGCCACTTTTTGAATTTTCATGATCTCCCGGTGATTCAATCCTGATAACACGCCAGCCCAACTGGACAAACCGTTGCGTAGCATAAGGAAGAGCAAGAGCCTGCTCTAAACTTAATATAGTTTTAGTTTTAGACATTATGATTTTTAAAAAAATATGGGTTCATTGTATTCTCCGTATATATCTTTCAATACCTGAATTATCTCTCCGACCGTTGCATATTCCTTTACTGCAGCTATGATAGATGGCATAAGGTTTTTATCATTTTGTGCATCATTGCGCACACTGGCAAGCATTTCGGCGACTTTACCGTTATTCCGTGTTTGTTTTATACTAAGGAGCTTATTAATTTGCTTATTTGCTGCCTCTTCATTGTATGGATGAAAGTCAACAGATTTTATCTCTTCTTCTTTTGTATATATGTTTACACCTACTTTTGGAACTACTCCTTGTTGAATTCCCATTTCTCTGGCATACGCTTGCTTGGAAACTGATTCCTGAATTTTTCCCGTCGCTACAGCATTGATAATTCCTCCCCATTCATCTACTTTTTTCATTTCTTCTTTAATCTCTTTCTCGAATCTGTCAGTTAAAGATTCTACGTAGTATGAGCCTCCAAGAGGATCAACTGTATCGCAGATTCCCATTTCGTGAATAAGAATCTGCATTGTGCGCAAAGAAAGTTCTGCCGCTTTTTCTGTTGGAATTGTATATGCTTCATCATAACTGCAAAGCGCCATAGTTTGAGTACCCGAAAGTGCGCTTATGAGAGCATAATAAGCACTCCTGATAATATTATTTTCGGGTTGTTCTTTGGTCAACCCACCGCCACCGCCACCGGCAATCATTCTAAGCCAGCAGGAATTATCATTTTTAGCTTTGTATTCTTCACGAATAATTTTAGCCCATAACCTGCGCCCTCCTCTGAACTTAGCAATTTGTTCAAAAAAATTGCCGTAAATGTCAAAATTGAAAGAAAGGCGGGATGCAAATTCATCAATATCAATTCCTCTCTGAAGAGCGCCATCAGTATAAGCTTTGGCAATGCAGAAAGCATAAGCCATTTCCTGGATAGGGTTTGCCCCGCTTTCCCTGATATGGTAGCCGCAAACACTTACCGGACTGTATTTCGGGATATTTTTAGCACAATATTCAATTGTGTCGATCACTAATTTTACAGATTTATCAACAGGGAATATCCAGGTTCCGCGACCAATAAATTCTTTAAGAATGTCGTTCTGCGCTGTGCCTCTCAAATTTCGAATATCATATCCCCACTTTTCTGCCAAAGCAATATACATTGCAATCAATACTATTGCAGAACCATTAATAGTAAGGGAAACAGTAATTTTATCAAGATCAATATTTTTAAAAGCAATTTCAAAATCTTCCAAAGTATCTATTGTCATTCCTACCCGTCCAACTTCGCCGAAGGCTCTTGGATCGTCTGAGTCCAAACCGCATTGCGTCGGAAGATCAAAAGCGACATTTAAGCCTGATTGACCGTTATTAAGTAAAAAATGAAACCGTTCGTTTGTTTCTTCAGGAGTTGCGAACCCTGCATACTGGCGAATTGTAAATGGACTTTTACGATACATCAGAGGATGAATGCCACGGGTAAAAGGATATTTGCCGGGAACTTCGGTATCAATTTCTTTGCTGATATCTTTTTGAGTATATAAAGGCTCAACCTCAATACCCGATTCAAGGTACACTGGTTTTAATTTTGTTTTATCCGGTTTTGCGGTTGTTGCCATATGTATTATTGATTATTCTTCATGTTTAAAAAAAATGAAACCACCTCATCTACTTTTGTACCTGTGGCAAAAACAGCCTTAGGGCCAAGTTTCATAAGCGGTTCAACATCCCGGGCAGGAATATTACCACCTACAACCCAGGGGATATGTAATTTCTTTTCATTCATTATATCCTTTATTCTTTGTGCAATAATTTTATGGGTTCCCGACAGAATAGAAAGTCCGATAAAATCAACTTTATTTTCAATAGCCATTTTTACTATTTCTTCGGGAGACTTTCTTAATCCGGTATAGAATACTTCAAAGCCGGCATCTTTCAAAGCATGCGCCAGAACTTTAACACCGACATCATGGCCATCGAGCCCGGGTTTGGCAAGCAGGACTTTTGTTTTGTTTGTGTTCATATGTTAAAGAATTATGTAATTTCTCAATATCCACAGGTAAATGTCATTTTTGAACAATAGAACAATAGAATAATGAAGTAAAAGCCGCCACAGTATTGGTTTTTCATTTAGTTCAACATTCGTTATTCAAATGTTCAGATGTTCGTTATTCAAATTTTTACCTGTAAGTATTGAGAAGTTAAAGAATTATAATCCAACCTCCTTAGCAATAATTGTCTGCAAAATCTCTGATGTTCCTCCCCCATATAACAGAAATCTGGTATCCCTGAAAAAACGCTGTACGGGATACTCCATCGAATATGCATAAGCTCCGAATATTCTGGTGGCTTCGTCGGCTGCACGACATGCTACCTCAGAAATGAAGTATTTCGCCATAGATGCTTCTTTCATACATTGTTTACCTTCATCTAATAGTTTGGTAGTGTGATACAGCAAATGTTTTGATGCTTCAATTTCGGTTGCCATGGTTCCTATTTTCATCTGTATTGCTTGGAACTTTCCTATTGGTTTGCCAAACTGAACTCTTTCTTTTGCATATTGAACAGATGCATCAAAGGCTGCTCTTGCGAGACCCAGAGAGAGTGCTGCGGTCATTGTTCGTATTTCTGCAAGAATAGCTGTTAAATTACTGATACCCCGGCCTTCTGCTCCAAGTTGATTTTCAGGAGGTATATGGCAATTCTCAAAAGCAAGTTCTGAAATATCTGTACCTTTTGTTCCCAGCTTGCTGAACCTGGGACTTATTGAGAGTCCCGGAGTTCCTTTTTCTACTAAAAAAAAGTTCAATCCTTTTGCCCCTTTGGTTTTATCAGTCTGGCATAATACAGTAAAGCAATCAGCATAGGGTGCATTGGTAATCCATGTTTTCATACCATTTAAAATATACCCATCTCCGACCTTTTGAGCAGTTGTACGGACACCGCCAAAAAGATCTGTTCCTGCCTCAGGTTCGGTTAATGCAAATGCAACAACCTTTTCTCCTTTTATAGCAGGAATAAGAAACTTCTTTTTGTGTTCATCCGTACCATACCTGAAGATGAAATTCGTACCCATGAGACATTGCATAGCAGTTGTAGCAGCTACAGCCATACTTCCCCTTGCCAGTTCTTCGCACATAATGCAGAACATTGTATTATTTGCATCTGCTCCGCCATATTCTTTTGGATATCTTAAGCCATAGGCGCCTAATGCCCCTACCTTTCTGAACATTTCCCATGGGAATTCATCTTTTTCATCTATTTCCCTTGCAGCAGGTATAAGTTCATTATCTACAAAACGCGATATTGTTTTTCTGAGTAATTCTTCTGGTTTCATCTTATCCAAGTTTAATTCTAACCTGACTTAAAACCTAAGATATTTATATCTATTTGGGTCATTATTTCTTTATAGATTATTCCATCGAACTACGAATTTTTTACGAATATACGAAC
>JAZDMF010000363.1:0-16531 GCA_043801235.1 Bacteroidota bacterium
GATTAAGATTCAGGAATCATTGCTGTGCAGCTTAACGGAGGAAGCCAGGAAAAATCCGAGAAGAAGAAAAAATCATAATTTTCACAAAGAAGATTCTGACACACTGCAACGTATGCTGAATGCGCTGGAACCTTCTACCTATGTCCGTCCGCATAAGCATGTAAATCCTGATAAAAGGGAGGTGTTTGTTTTGCTGAAAGGAAAAATTGTTGTTGTTGAATTTGATGATAATGGAAATATTTCTGATCGCATTATCCTAGATAATAGCAAAGGTAATTATGCGGTAGAAATTACTCCGGGTTCATGGCATACTGTGATATCGCTTGAAAGCGGTTCGGTGTATTATGAAGTGAAGGATGGGCCTTATGACCCTGTAAGTGATAAAGTGTTTGCTGACTGGTCACCAGTCGAAGATGCACAGGAAGCTAAATTGTATCTGGATAATCTAAAGAAAGAAATATGCTCTGTGTAGCTCTGTATTTACTCTGTGGACTCTGTGTTAAAAAAAAATGTAATATCATTTTATTTTTATTTCTTTTTTTTTCTTCAGATTCGTTTTCTCAGAATCCTGTCATCACATCCCACCGCGGTGCCGCAGACTTTGCTCCTGAAAATACTTTATTGTCAGTTCAGAAAGCATTGGAAGCCGGAGCAAAAAGAATTGAGATAGATGTAAGACTAACATGTGATACTGTGCTTGTTCTAATGCATGATAAAAAACTGAACAGGACAACAAATTGCAGGGGAAATGTTTATAGGAAAAAATATCCGGAAATAATTGATTGCAACGCGGGTTTCGATCAGAAAATTCCAATACTGGCTGATGTCCTTAAACTTATTGATGGTAAAGCAATGCTCGTGATCGATATTAAAAAGGGCGGAACACTTTTCGAAAAAACCTTGACAGATGAAATAAGAAAATATAATGCTTCTTCATGGTGCGCACTGACATCTTTTAAAATAAAAGTACTGAAACGAATTTATTTACTTGATACCTCTCTGGCAATTCACAGATCGTTCATTGGGAAAATTCCTTTTATCCCTGTTTATTTCGGAACAAATGTTTTTGTCGGGGGTCTGAAGAAATACATCTTCATCAACGAGTTTAATTTTAATAATATGTTTATTACAAAACATCTTGTTAAAAAAGTCCATGCAATGAACCGAAAAATTAATGCATGGACAGTAGATAAAAAGAAAAAATGCAAAAAGCTTCAGAAGAAAGGTGTTGATGGCATCATCACGAATAATCCCCTCATACTTCAGGAAGAATGATTTTTTTTTATCTTTGCTTTAGGATTTTAAGTATTCTTTATTTTCTTTCAGAATTGATTTGTTTTTTGTTAAGTTGGTCGTTGATGAAATGTGTGCTGGCCAGACTAATCAGCGAGGATAGGGTCGGGGTGAATGATAGAATGCTTAGAATTCTTATAAAGTTCCGCTCTTCCGGAATGCCTTTATTTGGAATTCTTGCATTATAGCAGAGCGGGCAGAAGTTCTGATTTGTCTTGACTTTTTGTTACTTTTGGTCTAAGCAAAAAGTAAGGAAAAAATAGTATTTAAATTTATTATATGGCAGCACAAAAACCATCCATACCCAAAGGCACCCGCGATTTCGGTGTTACCGAAATGGTCCGCCGCAATTATATTTTCGATAACATCCGGAAAATATTCCAACTTTATGGATACAAGCCTATCGAAACACCTGCAATGGAAAATCTTTCGACTTTGCTTGGGAAATATGGCGATGAAGGCGACAGGCTGATATTTAAAATATTGAACAGCGGGGATTATCTTTCTGGAATCTCTGGAAAACCGGTAAATGAAATTTTAATAAACGAACTTACAAAATATATTTCCGAAAAAGCTCTACGTTATGACCTCACTGTTCCATTTGCCCGTTTTGTAGTCATGCATCAGAACGAAATTACTTTCCCGTTCAAACGATACCAGATACAGCCTGTGTGGCGTGCCGACCGCCCCCAGAAAGGCCGTTACCGCGAATTTTACCAATGCGATGTGGATGTGATAGGAAGCGATTCATTGCTGAACGAACTTGAGCTTATACAGATTACAGATGCAATTTTTTCAGAATTGAAAATTGTTGTTGATATTAAAATCAATAACAGGAAAATACTTTCCGGAATAGCTGAAATTATTGATGAAAATGAAAAAATTACTGATATCACGATAGCTGTTGACAAGCTAGGTAAAATTGGAATAGATGGAGTAAATAAAGAACTCTCCGAAAAAGGGGTATCTAAAGAAGCTTTACAAAAACTTCAGCCCATCATTTTCCTTAAAGGTGATTCAACATCCAAACTTGCAGAATTAAAAAAAATATTATCATCATCAGAAACAGGATTAAAAGGCATTGCAGAAGTTGAAAGTATTTTCGATTGCTTAAAGTTGGTGAATGTTTCGGCAAACATAGAATTAGAGCTTACCCTGGCCCGCGGACTGAATTATTATACCGGCGCTATTTTTGAAGTTTCTGCAAAAGATGTCAGCTTTGGAAGTATTGCAGGCGGTGGCCGTTACGACGACCTTACAGGAATCTTTGGCTTACCCAATGTTTCCGGTGTTGGAATTTCTTTCGGCGCCGACCGCATTTACGATGTGTTGAATGAACTGAAACTTTTTCCGGATGAGGTATCTTCAACAACAAAAATTCTTTTCGTGAATTTCGGCAGTAACGAAGAAAAATATTGCCTGCCTATACTTGAACAAGTTCGCAGAAATGGAATCAGCGCCGAATTGTACCCTTCTGCTGCAAAAATCAAAAAACAATTGGATTATGCTAATGCCAACAATATTCCATTTGTTGTCATTGCAGGAGAGAATGAAATTTCATCAGCTTCAGTTACGCTGAAAAATATGAATTCCGGTCTGCAGCAAAAAATTAATATCTCCGACCTTTTAAAATACATCATTGACTATAAATAGCAGGAATTTATTCCTGTAAAATTATTTTTCTTCTTTTTAGCAGTATTTTTTTTGTAATTTTATACCTTATAAACATTGCGTTAATTTTTACGTAAAAGCAACCATTTATATTGATTATGTGTCTATATAAATGTCATGAGTAAATCAATGCCTGTATGGCGACATATTATCGTTTTATTTATCGCATGTTCTGGAATATTGCTTAAAACATACGCTCAAAATTCCATTGATGCCATCGTACCTAATAATCTTCGCTTCGAAGAAAATAAAAATCAATGGAATGACAAGGTGCTTTTTAAAGTGAATATTGCAGGCGGACGCGTTTTCCTTGAGAAAAACACACTGACTTTTGCTCTTCACAATCTTGCAGAACTTGAAAATCTCCATCACAGTAAAAAAGAAAGAAGTGAGCTGAAACATGCTTTTGTGAAATGTCATGCTTACAAAATGAATTTCCTCAATGCAAATCCCGATCCTGTTATTGAACCTTCTGAAAAATTGAATTATAACTATAATTATTTTATCGGCAACGATTCATCGAAATGGGCGTCAGATGTGGAATTGTACCAATCGCTGACCTATAAGAATTTATATCCGGGAATTGACCTTAAAATATATGGGTCGGAAAATAACCTGAAATATGAATATATTGTGAGCCCTGCTGCTGAACCTTCAAAAATAATATTGTCTTACGAAGGTGTTGATGGAATTGGAATTTCAAATAACAACCTGCTTATTAATACAAGCGTTTCCGATGTTACTGAATTCACCCCGTTTGTTTACCAGCTCATATATGGAAAATACAAAGAAGTGAAATGCAGGTATTCACTCGATGAGCAAAATCTTGTAACATTTACCTTTCCTGATGGTTATAATGAAAATTTTTTCCTGATAATTGATCCTGTTGTTGTGGCATCTACCTATGCAGGTTCTACTGAAGATACATGGGGACATTGCGCTACTTACGATACCCTTGGGAATATATATGAAGGAGGTCGTAGTTTCGGGCAGGGATATCCGGTAACCACCGGAGCTTACCAGGTTTTGTTTTCAGGAAATGTCGATTTGGCCATCGGAAAACTGAACCCTACAGGAAGCGCATTCATTTATGCTACCTATATCGGGGGAACATTTGATGAGTATGCCCAGAGTATGATAACCGATTACAGCGGAAACCTGTACATATATGGAAGCTGCGGATCGACTGATTATCCGGTCACCTCGGGTTCTTTTGATAACTCGCATAACGGCGGCTATGATATTATAATGACGAAATTAAACCCCTTGGGAAATGCTCTTGTCGGATCTACTTTTGTGGGAGGCGTTGCCAATGATGGTTTTAACAGCATTTATTTTAATTATGGTGATGAATACAGGGGCGAAATAATCCTTGATGCATCAGACAACCCTATAGTGTCGAGCTTTTCAAGCTCATCCAATTTCCCTGCAACGGCAGGCGCATATGATCAGACCTATAATGCCGGGCAGGATGGCGTGGTATTTAAAATGAACTCGAATCTGGCGTCGATGGTTTGGAGTACCTTTCTTGGGGGGGCCAGCGATGATGCTGCTTTCGGTTTGCAGGTAAATTCGGTGGGAATGATTTATGTCGTTGGAGCTACTGCCGGTAATTTTCCGACGACCCCTGTGGTCATGAATCCGAATTACCTGGGCGGCTTACACGATGGCTTTATTTCAATTCTTACCAGCAATGGCTCTTCAATAATAGCATCAACATACCTGGGAACGGCATCAAGAGATGAACTTTTCTTCGTCGATCTTGATGATGACGACAATGTGTATGTTTACGGCCTTTCCGAAGGGGTATATCCTGTAACACCTGGTGTTTATTCAAGCCCGGGCAGCAACGGACGGCTCATAATAAAACTTGACCCCACCCTGAACTCGGTGATATTTTCCACTACTTTCGGATCCGGTGCCATAGTGCAGGGATACAATGAGTTTTCACCGACAGCGTTCCTTGTTGATATCTGCCAGAATATTTATGTTGCTGGCTGGGGCGACACATATGGCTTTCCGGTTACAGCGGATGCAGTTCAGTCAACTACGGATGGAAGTGATTTTTATCTGATGGTTCTGAAGAAGGATGCAGTTTCATTATTGTACGCAACATTTTACGGGGATCCCGATCCATTACCATTTGATCATGTTGACGGAGGCACCAGCAGGTTTGATAAGAATGGAATTGTTTACGAGGCGGTGTGTGGTTGCGGAGATAATTTTCCTACAATCCCGGGCTCCGTATCTACTGTAAATAATACATGGAATTGTGATGTTGCTGTATTCAAAATCGACTTTCAGCTAGGTCAGGTGTTGGCTGTTGCAGATGCAGCGCCTAATGATACAGGCTGTGTTCCTTTTACTGTCAATTTCACAAATAACAGCAATGCTCTTGATTATTTCTGGGATTTCGGTGACGGCGATACCAGCAGCCTTTATGAGCCTTCACATATATATACAGCACTGGGTACCTATAATGTTATGCTTATTGCCATTGATTCTGCAAAATGCAATATATCCGATACCACATATCTTATTATTGATGTATTGCCCGGCCCTGTTGTAAGCCTTGGGAACGATACAGTAATTTGTCCCGGTGATTCCTTATTGCTTGATGCCGGGAACCCGGGGATGATATACTTCTGGTCAACCGGTGAGTCAGGCCAGACTATCATGGTGATGGATTCAGGTACTTACTGGGTGGAAGTTGATAATGGCATCTGCCCGTCATACGATACCATCAGCATTTCTGTGCCCGTTTTAAACCCGCTTGTTGATGATACCACCTCGTGTGAAGACTCCGGCCTTGTACTTGATGCAGGTGTTCCGGGCTGTATATATCTTTGGTCAACAGGTGAAACTACTCAGACTATTATTGTTACTTCGGACGGAACTTATTGGGTAAATATTCTGATCGGAAATTGTTCAGTGGTCGACACGGTTGATGTAGTTATCGTACCAAGTCCCGTTGTATTCCTGGGCAATGATACTGTATTCTGCCAGTCAGTCTCGGTAATTCTTGATGCAGGCAATGCAGGATGCCAGTACAATTGGTCAACCGGTGAATCAACACAGGTGATCAATGTCGATACGGCAGGTACGTATTGGGTTCTGGTATCCAATCCCTATTGCAGCGAGTCGGATACTATTGATATTTCAGCAGTCTATCCTCCTTATCTCGGGCCGGATGTACTATTATGTGAAGAGAATTATTTTACGCTTGATGCAGGCCCTTCTCATGGCATTTATCTGTGGTCTACAGGAGAGACTACACAAACGATAGGAGTTAATGAGACCGGGATATACTGGGTTCAGATTTCCCATTTAAATTGTTTGGTTGCGGATACGATCAGCATCGAAAAAGGCGGTTCTTTCAGCGTATTCTTCCCGAATACCTTTACCCCTGACGCCGATGAACTGAATGATGTTTTCAAAGGTTATGGAGAACAAATTACTTATTACGATCTAACAATTTTTACCCGCTGGGGACAGCAGATTTTTCGCACCAACGATCCGGAAACAGGCTGGGACGGCACTTTCGAGGGTGTTAAGGTGCAGCATGATGTTTATGTTTGGATGGCCGATTACAAAACAACATGTACCGGATGGAATATGCAGCATAAGATAGGTCATGTTTTCCTGCTCAGATAAAATTTTCCACACTGTTTTAAAAATATTTTTTCTTGCTCTCTATTTAGAATTTGTTATTTTTGACAAACTAAAGACGAAAGAATAAATCAGACATTTTCGATAATTGATTTTTTTCTTCAAACACAAAACAATATATATAACTTTGGCTTTGTAATCTATCCTAATCAACTGAAACAAGTCTCAACTCAAACTCATTTCGATTCAAACCAATTGTTACTCAATGAAAGTCAATTGGCTGTCTGACATAAAAAGAAAAATAAATAAATTAATGTTTAACCAAAAAAAAATCCCCATGAAAAAACTTACATTACTCGTTGTGCTTACAATTACAATAGCAGCTTTTTTAACATCATGCAGCAGCTTTACTAAGGTAACAGATGTTAAAATTACTGAAATATCCGGCAGAAGTGTAATTCAAAAACCTGTTCTGGTAGATTTAGATGTGAAAATAACAAAGGTTACTGCAACTTCCACAGGAATTCTGTCGAAAGGTACAACAGTGGAAAGTGTAAAAGCGCAGGCGGTTGCTGATGCTGTTAAACAGGCAGGCGCTGATGTTTTAGTTGAACCAATCTTTGAAACAACGATTTCCGGTAAACGTGTTACGGCTATTGTTACAGGATTTCCGGCCACCTACAAAAATTTCAGGTCTATTACGGCTGAAGATATGCCATTGCTTCAAACGGGTACAACACAAACAGTTGATGTTTACCAGGCTCCTAAAACAAAAACAAAAAAGAAGTTATTCTGATAGTACAACAGTTGTTGATGCTGAACAGCACTATGTGTTTTAGCAATAGTTATGCTGATAGCATATCAATGAACAATCCGGCTTGCGTTTGACAGAGTGGGATGAAATTGCATATGCAAATAATTTCTTACAGTTGTAGTGAAACAGTTGTGAAGGAAACGTTCAGGTGACAGCCTGCAATTATAACCATTATACAGTTAAGCAATTCAACTATTAATCAATATAAACAGATGAAAATAAAACTTTTACTTCTGATAATAGCTCTAATCTTTAGCTTTCAGTTTTTAACTTTTAATAGTTTTGCTCAAACTTCGGAATTGTCATGGATAAAAAGTGCAGGTGCTATAGCGACATCATCCGCCTTGGATGCATCAGGGAATACATATGTGGCAGGATGGTTTAAAAGTTCTACCGTTACTTTTGGCTCTGCTACTTTGAAAAATAATGATAATACAGGTAATTCTTCTGATATTTTTCTTGCGAAATACGATACAGGCAAAAATACACTTTGGGCAAAAAACACAGGTGGAGCGCGTTCTGATCGCGCCACTTCAGTAGCGGTAGCTGCTTCAGGGTACATTTATGTTGCAGGTGAATATCAAAGTCCAACCATCACCTTTGGTTCTTCTACTTTGAAGAATACAGATAATACGGGTAATTCTTCTGATATTTTTCTTGTGAAATATGATGCAGGCGGAAATGTGCTCTGGGCCAAAAGCGCGGGTGGGAATAATTCTGATAGTGCGTTTTCTGTTACCGTGGATGCTTCAGGGTATATATATATTGTGGGATGTTTTCAGGGAAACTCCATCACCTTTGGCTCCACTTCTTTATCGAATACCGGAACCAGTGATTTTTTTCAAGCAGAATACGATGAAGGTGGAAATGCACTTTTGGCAAAAAGAACCCTAAAGGGAAATATAGTAAAAAATATTGAATATGTAGTGCCTGTCACTTCTACTTCACAAACTACGAATACAAATACTAATTCTACTAATAATATTACTTCTGTTTCAAATACCAATACAACTCAAACAACAACAAGTGTAAACTCCACAAATAACAACACTGTTACTAATATTACAGTAACAACAACAACTTCTGTTAAGAAATTTTTTATTATTGCCGGTTCGTATACTACCGCACAATTAGCAAACGATGCTGTAGCAGTTTTAAAAACAAAAGGTTACGCTGATGCCGAAGTGGTAGGTAAAAACGATTATGGCAGTTACAGGGTTGCTTATAAAGGCTATGCCACCAAAGCAGATGCAACAAAAGACTTTACTGCAATAAAGCAAAACATCAATTCATCCGCCTGGATTTTTGAGAAAAAATAAATGAATGGTTATTTAATCTTGATAAAAATTAATATATTTGGCAAGTAAATTATATTGATGCACAGTTGGAACCTCCGATATAAAATTAAAATTACACGCGCCTGCCTTTAGTTCGTACTGAACTGGTATCACTGTATTGCAGTGATGAAAACAAGTATTAGTTATTTTTTTATCAGATTTTTCTGATCACAGAATATTAATTCATTTATCATTATTCATTTAACATTTAAAAACTATGGCTATAATATTAACAGGTAATGACCTTAGAATAGAAGATCTTGTAAAAGTTGCGCGCAATGGTGAAAAAGTGGAACTTCATGCTGAAGCGAAAACACGTATAAAAAAATGCCGTGCTATGCTTGATAAAAAGGTTGCTGCGCACGAAATCATGTACGGTGTGAATACAGGCATAGGCGAATTTTCCGAAATAGTGCTCAACGATGACCAGGTAATGGATCTTCAGAAATACCTTATATATAATCATGCTGCAGGTATCGGCGAAGCTGCCCCTGTCGATCATGTCCGTGCTGCCATGCTGTTACGTGCCAATGTTCATGCACATGGAAATTCCGGTTCGCGTCTTGAGATAACACAATGTTTTATCGATATGCTGAACAACGGCATCACGCCTTATGTATGTGTAAAAGGTTCTGTTGGCGCCTGCGGCGATCTTGCCCCCATGTCGCAGATTGCCCTGTGTATGATGGGCGAAAACAAAGTTTTGTTCAAAGACAAATGGATGCCTGCAAAAGAAGCGCTTAAGAAAGCAGGTGTTCCGATTCCAGGATTGCAGGCTCGCGATGGACTTGCTGCTATCAACGGTTCGAATTTCCTTACAGGCATGAGCGCATTGATGATATATGATACCAACAACTGGCTGAAGCAGGCTGAAATTGCATGCGCCATGTCGCTCGAAGCACTTAAGGCAAACCTGAAACCTTACGATCTTCGTTTGCTTGTTGCACGCGGATTTCCAGGGGGCATCAGAAGCGCCAAAGCAATTAACAAAGTTTGCCGGAATGGCGACCTTGCAGAAAACAAAATGAAAGTGAAAGTACAGGATGCATACTCCATGCGATCTACTCCGGCTGTAATTGGCGCTGCTCATGATCAGGTAAAATATGCCCGTACTCAGATTGAAATTGAAATGAACGGTGTTGGCGACAACCCCATTTTCTTCCCCGATCAGAATATTCAATTGTCGGGAGCGAATTTCCAGGGCTCACCGGTATCTGTTCCTATGGATATGGTCGGAGCTGTTGTTACTATGGTAAGTGTTCTATCGGAACGACGCATGAACCGCCTGAATAATCCTGCTCTGAGCATCGGACTTCCTCCATTCCTTACAAAGGGAGCAGGGATGTTCTCAGGTCTGATGTTAAGCCAATACACAGCTGATATGCAGATAGTGGAACAACGCATTCTTTCAATGCCTGCCTGTATTCAGAGTATTCCTGCAGCAGCCGATCAGGAAGATTTCGTTTCAATGGGTATGAATACAGCTTTGAAAAATTTCCAGATACTAGATAATGCCTACGGAATTTTAGGTATTGAATTCATGGCTGCAGCCCAGGCTCTTGACCTGAGGGAAAAATTTGAAACACCCTATAAATTTGGCAACGGTACGAAAAAAGCCCATGAAGTGATTCGAAAATATGTTGAATATCTTGATATCGACAGGCCTTTGTTCACCGACCATAATGCAATGAAAGACCTCGTGAAATCATGCGAAATACTTAATGAAGTTGAAAAAGCAGTAGGCAGTTTAGAATAATAAATAGTATGAATTTTTGAAAAGTTTCTTGATTTCAGAGACAAGGAGTTTTTTTGTCGAAAATATTTTTCTGATCAATAGTATTTTTCTGTTTATGAATTCATATTTTTCGGAGATGCTTTAAAAAAACCATTTTCTTTATTGCAGCTTTTATATTATAAATTAATTTTGCTAAAGTATCCCGCTAAAAGAAACTTTTAAAATCTAAACCTGAATGGAGCAACATAACTCAGATAAGCTAACAGGTTCATACAAGAAAAGACCGGTTTTTCTAACGGTACTATGCATAATAAGCCTTGTCGGAATTTTGTTTGTGTTCTATTCATCTTCAGTAAAATTATTTTCTTTATCATATACTGAAAATTTTTTCCAAAAAATAAGTTCGCTGGGTATCCAAATGGCTGAACCCATAGATTATGGGAATTTTGTTTATAACACCAAAATTTATCACATAATAAATCTGATAGCATCTCTCGTTTGCCTTGCAGGAGTGACTGCAATGTGGAAACTTAAAAAAGCAGGTTATTTTATTTATGCAGTAGGTGAACTTGCCCCCACCGTCACTTTTTTTATTTTATTCGGAATTTTTTTTCATAATCCTTTGATGCCATTTACATTTTTATTAACAGCAATACTTATGTTTGTTGTTGCTGTTGCATTTTTAATAATGTACACCGTCAACCTTAAACATATGTCTTGGAAAAAAAATATTACTCACTTTTAAAAATTAGATTATGGAACAACAAAATGTTATGTTAGAAAAAAAAGGAAGACCCGTACTTTTAACGGCTATTTGTATATGTACTTTTATCTGGTCAGGTATAATGACAGTAATGTCTTTAATAGGAATAATTGCTTCAGGAATATTCGCTGATTTTATTACAGATTATATAGGTGGCCTGGCAGCAGTTATTGGGGGTTATATTGCAATAATTATGGGTGTATTTTTTCTTTTATGGTTCTTGTCATTATTCGGAGCTATTAAAATGTTCAGGATGAAAAAATCAGGTTTTATTTTTTACATCATTCCTAACTGCATCTTTTTGATTATCCAGATGCTTTTATTATACTTTATTCCTACCATGCATTGGTTTGTATATCTATATGCCGTTGTAAGTTTACTATTCATTATACTGTATGCTTCGAATCTGAAACACATGTCATAATAATTTTCAATTTATTTTAATGAGGCTGTCTCAATGTAAAAAGGCAGCCTCATTTTTTTTGTACACATATGAAATAAAAAAAGGCCACTCACTGGGAAATGGCCTTTAAGAATATCAGTAAGTTTATTATTGCATCTTTATGAACTTTGCTGAAGCAGTTTCAGTTCCGCATTGCACCTGGATAAAGTATGTTCCGTTTTTCAGAATGCTGCAATCAAGATTGTAGGTATGAGCACCTTTGGTGAGATAGGCAAGGCTGATTGATTTCAGCAATTTTCCGGAAAGATCGTATATATGTACTTTAACATCATTGTTTTCAGGTAAGGTAAATGAAACAAACGCATTGTTGTTCACAGGATTCGGATATATTGAAATGGAAAAAGGCATGTAAACATTACTGCTGCTGTTGCTGCCGGGATCAGGTTCATATATGCTGGTATATTTGGTGCATTCAAATATTCCTCTTCCGTGTGTTGCAGCATATATAGTACCGTAATTGGTTACTGTACAGTTTTCATTATAGTAATTATAGATCTGTTGCCATAGCATGTAAACAGGAACGTTTGCCAGTCCGGTGTTTTCGACCGACCACTGTGGTAATGATGCAGTAATGTCATCAGTGGAATATATTCCGTATTCAGTTCCCAGCAGAACAGTGCCCGATTGGAAAACAGGTATCACAGATGTATAAACAGGCATCTCAGGCAGGTTTCCCTGTTTTGATGTAAATGTTACTGCACTGTCGAGAGCATTTGAAGAATAATACACGTATTCTGTATTTCCATAATTACCAAGGGTTACAACCAAGTTGTTCGGATCATTTGGGTCAATAGCAATGGAAGTGATTGCCCTGTTGGATGCTATGTTAAACTGAGAAAACCCAACAACAGAATTAATGTTAGGCGTTGTTGTTGTGCCATAATCAGCAGTTATGGAATCCTGTGCAGCACGGATATTTGATAAGCGTATAAGATTGCCGTTTGAAGTACCTGCAAATAAATAATTGCCATCCTTCGTAATGGCTATGCATTGTGTTTTTTGCTTGGTTGCCGGAACAATGTTAGCCAGTTTGAACCATTCGGGTCTTTTCGCAAAATCCAAAGCTTCTTTTGTCATCCATATTCCATTGTTAAATCCGACAAAGAAATGGGCCTGAACAATATCCTGTATCATTACAACATCTTCCGATTCAATATCAACGGGGGTTTTGTACCAGAATGTGGCGGGTTTATTGTTGCTTTGAATTTTTATGGTTGAATCTGCATCGAAACGGGTTTCATAGGAAATAAGAATATTTGACCCGTTTGCAGGTGCCGAGGAAAAGGTCAGGTCATAATAACCTGCGGTGAAGCCACCGATGGTGTTATAATATATTTTATTTAGGCAGGAAGTATCAATATCGCCATCAAAATTTCCGTCACCATCATCATCACTTACCTCTATTGAACCGGAGATAATATGAACTGAACCCGGAACGATACAGGCATTCGGCTGGCCGTCTTTTTCAAGTGTTCCGGAAAAATGTGTAACTCCGGTTACTCCTTTGTCCAATATTTCATTGGTAATGATGGCTGGAGTGAACTCAATTGAGTCATAAGAATAAATGTCATTAAAATTTTCCCACATTAACAAGGGTGTAATATATGCTGCAGGGAAAGCAGAATCTCCCGGTACCAGACTTTGCATCATTCTGGATGAGAAGAAAAGATTACTGGCAGATGCACCAAAAGAAGCAGGGTAAAAGTTTGCACCCTGGTCAGGTGAACGCCTTGTACCGCCAAAATTTGTAGTAGCAAAAAATGCTTCGGGGTTGATATATGAGAAAGTAGGCCAGCCACCATCGCCTTCCATGATATCGGATGCATGTTTCGGGAATGCACCTGTACGGGGAAGGTACAAAGTTCCGTTATCCTGACACCCAGCCATAATATATCCATTGGGTGATGCAGTTACGGCATAACATTGAACAGTGCTGTAATTGATGTTCATGGTCTGGAAGGTTTCTCCGCCATCGATTGAGCGTGATATACCACCGTCAGATCCAACAAAAAGGATATCGGGATTTGTAGGATGGAAGACATAAATATTATGCCCTTCGTGCAGGTAGTATGGGCTGGTATTTGAAAGATAATATAATGATTTCTGAGTCCAGGTGCCGCCTTCATGCCATTCCCACATGTCAACACCACCAATCAAAACTTTATTCGGATCATTAGGATAAACAGCAACTGTGTTATTAAACGCACCTTCATCACCTAAAGGCTTGAATAAATCACTTCCACCCGGGCCGATAATAGTCCAGCTATCACCTTTGTTTGTGGATCTGTAAATATTGGAAGTGTCAATTTTACTTGCAGCGCTGGCATACATGTAATCAGGGTTAGATGGGGCAATGGCAAGTTCAAGGCGTATCAGGTTTCCTGCCGGCAGATCGCCTGAAGTACCGGAAACTGACTGGCAAACAAAAGTGCCGTCATTTCCATTCGGGGAAATAAAACACTTATTGCCAACGCTTGTAACAACCGTTCCGTCAGTTGCAACATCAACATCGGTAGCAATGGCTGTATAATCAACACCAAACTGTTCAATAGGAATAATCCATGTGGTACCTCCGTCGTCGGTACTTCTGAGCCCTCTGTTCGTTGCAGCATAAATGCGATTTGGATTTGAGGGGTCGCAGGCCAGTTTATTTATGAATGCCCAGGCTGCACTGTTGCTGTTTTCGGTTGTGGGTGTTGTGGAAGGAATCAATGTGAAAGTATTTCCGTCAGTCGATATAAAAATGCCTTTTCCGATAAATGCCGTACTGCCGTTTGCATTACCAATAGCTAGAGTAGTATCCATACCTTCACCCGTTCCAACATATATTGTTCCGTTGGAACTTTGAGCAATGCATGAAATAGCCAGGTTTTCAGCGAAATCATTAATCAGTGTCCATGAAGAACCTCCGGTAGTTGATTTCCATAATCCACCGCCAGCAGCACCAGCATACATTTTATTTGGGTTATCTTTATCTATTAAAATGGCTCTGGTACGACCGCTGTAGTTGTCCGGGCCAATTTCATTCCAGGTAAGATCTAAGGCATTACCTGTTTTTGATTTGAGTAAAGTTTTTGATTCTTTGCACGCATCTATAACCCATTTGGAATCAAAATCACCTGTAAGCTGATTATTCCTCAAAGTATTCAGGTAACTCACAGTTCCATTCATTCCCGTTTGATATTTCTGATTTTTTTCGCTTCTGGGAGTGTAATTGTTATGCCTGCTGTTTTCCGATGTTGCCATGATAAATATATTTCCAGCAAATGCAATGGCCAATAATCTAAAAAGTATTTTTTTCTTCTTCATGGTTTTTGGTATTATTTTAATCTGAATTAATTGTAAAAAACGGCACAAGATACATCTTTTTTATATATGTACAAAAAAGATTTATGAAATTTTATTATAGAGAAAAATCCCAGTAAATATAAAGCTTTTCTTACTTGCTGAAAGAACAAATCAGTGAAAGGTATCGTTACATAAGTTAACGGTAATAATGAATCAGTTAATGGTGGAATTTAATTGTTCTTCAGAGTGGTAGGAGGAACGGACAAGCGGTCCGCATTCAGCATATAGAAACCCTTTTGCCTTAGCCATCAGCCTGTATTTTTCAAATTCGGAGGGCAAAATGTACTTTTCAACAGCTAAATTCTTTTTGCCGGGTTGAAGATACTGTCCTAATGTGATTATTTTACATCCGTTATTCAGAAGGTCATCCATGGTCTGAAAAATTTCTTCTTCTTTTTCTCCCAGTCCAAGCATTATTCCCGATTTGGATACAATTCCTGATTCAGAGACCCTTTTTAAAACGTCAAGGCTTACAGTATATTTTGCATGTACTCTGACCTTTTTTGTAAGCCGTTCAACGGTTTCAAGGTTATGTGAAATAATACCGGGGGCTGAAGAAATAACTTTAGAGATGTTTTCAATGTTCCCTTTAAAATCGGGAATAAGTGTTTCTATGGTAATTCCCGGTGATAATTTCCTGATTGCAGTAACAGTACGCAACCATATTTCCGCACCGCCGTCAGGTAAATCATCCCTGTTCACCGAAGTAATGACGCAGTGTTTCAGCTGCATTTGCTGAACAGCTTCAGCAACTTTATTCGGTTCCTGAAGATCGGGTGGGAATGGCTTTCCCTTTTGTACAGCGCAAAAGCCGCATGACCGTGTGCATATGCTGCCAAGAATCATGAAAGTGGCTGTTCGTTTTTCCCAGCATTCCCCTATGTTCGGGCATTTCCCGCTTTCGCAGATAGTGTGCAGATTGTTCTTAATAAGAATTTTTTTCAGGTAGGCGTATTCATGAACCGACGGAAGTTTTTTTCTGAGCCAGTCGGGTTTTTTTGAAACGTAACTATTTCCTGAAAGGCCTGATGAATTTTCAGGGCTGCTCATACTAATTCAGTTTCTTCTTGTTCCGAAATGAATGCTTAAATACAGCGAGAGGAAAATATTTTTTTTTGTATTAAAAGCCATGATGGGTACCGGTTTCGGATAGGCGTCAACAGTTATTCCGCATTCGATGGCTTTGATGGTTTCATCATAGGCACCGTACTCAAAGTTCAGGCCTGTCTTAAGGTAAATCCCGGGCAAAGGTTTTATTTTACCAAAACCCTGAAAAAAAGAAGCTCTTCCGAAAATGTTTTCGCCAAAATGTTTCTGGGGGTCGTATCGTTCTATCTGGTAAGTATAAAAGTACGGAGTGTCTGTTTCATACAGGATGTACAGGTAAACAGGTTTCAGAAAACCTATGGAAATACCGCCATAATAGAAAAAGCGGAGTTCGACGCCTCCCCAGTATGGTTTGCTGTTTATTACTTTCTGCCTGCCCATGCCACCTCTG
>JAZDMF010000049.1:0-2080 GCA_043801235.1 Bacteroidota bacterium
TGGAATAAATATTATGATTAAAGTTTTTTCAAAACACCTGTTTCTTCATTGAACTCGTTGATCATTTCATCCCATTTTTCGTTCTGATGGAATACTTTATACCATATTTCCCTGTCGTACCAGAGTTGGTTCAGGTCTTCAATTTCCTTGGCCTGCTGTTCAACCCAGGTAAAGTATTTCAGGTTATGGATCATCTTCCGGTCGTTGTAGGTTAGATCTTTTATATAATCAGTCTTGGTTCCCAAAATACATTTTTCATGATCTTTTACTGCCTGAATTGATGAATATTTACCGCGTTCAGCGGTAAGTTCTGCAAGGCGCGACTGGTACATAACTGCTGAATCTGTTGCGATGGTCATGATAACATCATCGGAGGTCATTTCGTATAGTTTTGCTGTTTTGATTGCCGACAGCATATTTGAAATACCTGAAATACCAAGCAGTTCAAGCGAGTCAATAATTTTCTTGTCAACTCCGGTTGATTTAAGATATCCGTGTCCTTCTTTTTCGTTGAAGAGGCGGAGTGTACGCATGCAGTCTTCATCGTCAACAGCAACAACAGTATCCGTATTTTTTATGTTGTGAACCCAGGGTACATGTTTATCACCAATGCCTTCTATACGATGTCCGCCGAAACCGTTCATCAGCAGGGTGGGGCATTGCAGGGCTTCGGAAGCTGCAACTTTGATATGAGGATGAAGCGTTCTTAAATAATCGCCTCCGGCAATAGTGCCTGCAGATCCAGTTGCTGAAATATATCCTGCAAATTTACTTTTCTTCGTTTTTATTTTGTTGAATACTTCTTCCAACGCATAGCCTGTTACATTATAGTGCCAGCAGGGGTTTCCAAATTCATCAAATTGATTGAAGATAATGCAGTCTTTCCTGTTTCTGCGAATATCCCAGCATGCATCATAGATTTCTTTTACATTCGATTCGCAACCGGGTGTGGCGATAACTTCCGCGCCTATTTCTTTCAGCCAGTCAAATCTTTCTTTACTCATTTCTTCGGGAAGAATTGCAACAGCTGTACAGCCCATCAGGTAACTATCAAAAGCCCCTCCACGGCAATAGTTTCCGGTAGAAGGCCATACTGCTTTATGATACGAAGGATCAAATTCGCCAGTTATGATGCGTGGTGCAAGGCATCCGTATGCTGCTCCAACTTTATGCGCCCCTGTGGGGAACCATTTACCTATAAGAAAAATAATGCGTACATCAACTCCTGTTATTTCTTTTGGAATTTCAAGATAATTCACGCCACCATACAATCCGCCTTTTTCTTTTGGCTCATTATGCCAGTTGATACGGAACAGGTTTAATTGATTCAGTTCCCATAACCCAATATTTTTTAATTTGTCTTTTACTTTCTGCGGAATTAATTCCGGGTTCTGCATCTGCGCAAAAGTGGGAAGTATAATGCCTTTTTCACGGAAGCGTTCAACGGCTTTCGATCTTACAGTTGGATTTGTGATTTTTTCAGTTAAATGAATCATGATATTAAATATCTGTTTTTGTTGTGTAAAAGTACATTTTTAATAGAATTCATAGGTGAGTTCTTTCCCCCAAAGATACCTGTCGTTTTCATCAACTACAACAATTAGAGTTTGCAGGTTATTTCCGTCATACGTATAGGTAGTGGTTTTCTTCCTGTAATTCAGATATTCTTTTTTTTCGTACAGGAGCCCGGTAAAGTCATAAGTAAACACAGCATGATCCGGTCCTGCGGGATTATGATAAAATATTTCCACAAGCTGTTTTTTTTCATTATATGTATAATGAGTTGTGTCGGTATAATATCCCGGCTTTTTTTCATAGTATGCAAGGGTGTCAT
Source organism: Bacteroidota bacterium (assembly GCA_043801235.1). Lineage (GTDB taxonomy): Bacteria > Bacteroidota > Bacteroidia > Bacteroidales > CG2-30-32-10 > DAOQAK01. The sequence goes on from JAZDMF010000049.1 coordinate 1,835, forward strand.
TATTCTGTCCGTATTTGTAACCGTATTCTTTATTGGGTTTTTCCATATCCTTCCAGAAATATTTCATATTGAGAAGACGGTTCTTGTCGTCATATATATAAATATATTTTAATGACTATCGGGTTGTGCACCCAAGATTTTTTTTAAGAATTTTCAATACATGCAATTAATAATCTGTCGAATATTTTTTCACCAAAATACCGTCTGTTGTATTTGTAGCAAAATTCATTGAGATAATTTTGCAGA
>JAZDMF010000050.1:0-9642 GCA_043801235.1 Bacteroidota bacterium
TTTATTTTTTTTTTTTTGGTCATTTAATTTTTGTGCACTTTGTCCCTTTTTTGTGCTAATTTCCCCCCCACTTTTCCCTCAACTAATATAATAAAATTGTCATTCCGAGCAAAGCGAGGAATCTGTTTATATTTATTCCAACACATCAAAATAATATTCTACTGAAATTAATTTTCAAAAACAATTTCTTATGGAAAAACAATAAAGCTAATCATTATTCAAGGATATACTTCACTGAAACCTCAAAAGTTCGCGGAAGATACGATTCTGCGGTGAACTCAAATCCACCACCCAGGGTAACCGCATGATCCTGTACTCCCAGTCCCAAATAAACAATATGTTCTTTATAAGGATATAAAATAAATTTATATCCTGCGCCAAAAAGCAAACGGTAAAAATATTCCATTCCCCCCAGCCGGTATCTGAATTTTTTACTTACGAAATAATCGTTCAAAAACACATAACTGTTGTTTTTCTGATACTGGATAATAAGATTCAGGTGCCATATCGAACTCCGGTTCCTGTCCCATGAATAATGATAACCGAACTGGGCTAAATATTTTCTGGGTATTCTATTGCTTGAAGAATCAAAACAGTTCACACTGGGTTCGAGCAAATGATCGACAGATATTCCTGCATAAAACCTTTCGGTATTTATTAATAATCCCGCTGAAAAATCCTTAGCGTTCCCATTATTTGTCAATGTGTCGGAGTCGGCCGAATCAGGGTGAACTATCATTTTATTCTTATTGTAAACATATCCGAATTTCACAGAAGGTGATATATTTAAATTGTTCTCCAGACTAATTTTGGGTGCATAAATAACTCCTGCATAAGCAGAGGATGCTGTTTGCGGAGATAATTGATTGTAGTATCCAAGTATTCCGACACCGCCTCTCAGAAAGCGTGTATACGTATCGAACGAAAAGAGGAGTGAAGTAAAGCCGGGTTTTTTTGAATTAAAATTGTTATTGTTGAAATTATGCGAGAACGATGTTTTGCCGCTGGCGCCTGCAAACGATGGGTTATAGTATGTTGCTGCCGACATTAAATGATCATAGGCAATATCGTTCTGAGCCGCCAGGTTGCCACAGATTCCGTAAAAAAGAGAACAGAGAGCGAAAATATTTTTTTTAAAATCCATTGTAATAAAAATGCGGTAAAAGAATTTTCGACCTTTTTATTTTTCCTTTTTTCGTTGTGATAACAGTATCGTTCTGCTTAATTTCTTTCTTTGCTTTTTCTGAATTCACTGAAGAAAAAATAAGCGCTGATGTATCTTTCAGAACTGAGGTTTCAACAGGAACAAGCAAATTCGCTTCATCTTCCTGTTTTTCCAAAATATGCATTTCAGATACACCTCAGCTTTGTTTATTTCTTCATTCATTATATTTTCGGTACTTGAATTTTCAATCATGACTTCATAATTTAAACTTCCTGTTTCGGCGTTATTATTGATAATTTTGTTTTCTGAAGGTTTGTTATTGTTTGCTTCTGTAGTTGTGTTTTTATCAGCTGCAGAGAAAGCATTCTTTACTGCAATTACATTTCCCCCATGATTAATATCGGTTTCCTTCACCGTATCGGAATGAAGAAACAGTAGTGGTATAAGCATGACAATTACGAAAGACGACATGAAAAAAAGCAGGTTATTCAACGAAAAACCAAAGCCTTTTTTCTTATGTTTTCCGGTTTCTTTATCGAGCAACTGCTCAAAATTTTTCCATCGGTCGGGATTGTAGCTTGCCGAATTCTTCTCTTGTTCGAGGAATTGGTCCCTGAAAAATTTATCTATATCAATCTTGCTCATATTTTTTCGTTTATAAGGGTGAGTTTTTCTTTGAGCATTTTCCTGCTTTCGGATAAATACCAGCGTGAAGTTCCTTCGCTGAAGCCAATTTTCTTTGCAATTTCCTTATGTGAGAAACCGTCAACAGCATATAAATTAAAAACCATCCGGTACACATCAGGCAACTTATGAATTATTTTATAAAGTTCTTTAATGTCGTACAAACCCGCTTCCGCATCTATGCTGACAGGTTCGTCCTTGTATTCATCCACATATTTCAGCGTTTCCTTGTATTTTTTGTTTGAACGGATATGATCAATGGCTTTATTGACAATAATTTTTCTGGCCCAGCCTTCAAAACTTCCATCGCCTTTGTATTGTGAAATATTCATGAAAAGGCTGATAAATCCGTCGTTTAAAACTTCCAGCGTTTCTTCTTCTTCCTTAACATAACGCAAACAAACGGCATGCATACTGCTGAAGAAATTTTCGTAAATAAATTTCTGTGCAGAACGTTCGTTCCTTTTGCAGGCTTCTATTATCTCTTTACTTATCACCATTGTCAGTAGCCTGAATGCTGCCTATCTGCGGTTATTACAAAATTAGAACAATAAACAAAACAAAACAACCGTGAAACTCCGTAAGTGTTACTACCTATAAGAAGTGACGTAAATATTCAGAAGAACGTTGGAATTATTTTATTTTTTTTTTACTAATGGACTAAAGTCCTAATAGTTATGGGTTTTAACCCAAAATAATTAAAACACCGGGCAAACAATTTTCCTGTAACGCACAGGCTTCTGGCGGCAATCAAATTGCATGGCAAAAGAAATTTCGTGCGATCCGCCCGATGCATTGGTTAATTTAGAAACGGTAACATCGTAACAATAACCAATCTTCACAACGCTTGTCTGAATACCCACAAGAACAATGAATGCATCGGCATTATCAAAGCACTGCCGGAACCAAAGACCGCCCACGAAAGGATATCGATTCAAATACAGGCCGTAATTCATTTCCTCAAAATCACGCTGTTTCATAAACAGTAAATTAGGCGACAGTATAGGATCTTCAAGTTTCCTGCGCTTATGATGCTCAAGATTGAAAATACAACCCAGGTGTGCTGTAAAACGCATAGGGAGCTGGCAAACTGAAATAAATCCCTCATTGGGCTGTGTCATATGATGTACTGCAAATCCACTATAAAAATTTTCACCATAGCCAAGTATTCCTGCGCTAAAATCGGGAACAATTTTCTGTAGATTGACAGGACGTTGTTCACAAGTTTCTTTTATGAATCCAAACTTAGCATCTATCTGATCTCCAAAAGTAAGTTTGTCCCAATCAAGACTTACCTGGCGCACTGTTGCCTGGAAAGCTGCTTTTACCGAAAACCTTCGCGATATCTGTGCACTGTATGAATATATTCCGGATACCGTATTTGTTTTTAAGGTTCCTTCACCGGCGTTATCGCTGGTAAGCATAAAGCCCACGCCTCCCGACATATTTTCAACATACTGGTCGTACGAAGCATTATATGTAACATACGTCCCTGGTATGGCAGGCCACTGGTTACGGTAATTCATCACAAGACGCGGGCATACCGACGAGCCGGCGAAGGCAGGATTGAGGTAAAGCGGATTTGCATAAAATTGTGAAAAGTGAGGATCCTGTGAGTTTGCTATACCTGCCGTGAAGAAAAAAAGCAAGCATAAAATTTTATATATGATTTTCATAACATGGGTTTTTAGAATTCTTTCGCTTCTGTTATGATAGACGACGGATTGCAATAAAATGTTGGAAAATTTTTATCTTTGAAAAAATATACTTGTATGAATATAATCATCACTGGGGCAAGCAGGGGGATAGGCTTTGAACTTACCAGGCAGTTTTGCAGCATGAAGGGCAATCATATAATTGCCTTAGCAAGGGAAATAAGAACAATACAGCTACTTTCAGAAAAACTGCCTGTGGAAAAAAATGAATCAATCCTCTACCCTCTAACTGCCGACCTGAATAAAAAAGGATTTGAAAAACCCATACTGGAATATGTACTTGACAGATTTGAAACAATTGACATACTGATAAATAATGCAGGCGCTCTTATCAATAAGCCCTTTCATCAGCTTACATCCGATGATTTTGATTATTTATTCAAAGTGAACACCAAAGCTCCCTTCCTTATCATTCAAACACTTCTGCCTTTATTCAATAATCCGTCACACATTATTAACATCAGCAGCATGGGTGGGCTTCAGGGTAGTACAAAATTTCCCGGCTTATCATTATACAGTGCTTCAAAAGGAGCTCTCGCAATACTGACAGAATGCCTAGTGTCATGTCAATTAAATAATGTCTGTTAAATAAAATATTGTTATCTTTACCATCTAAATCCAAAAAAAGATGGTACACTATAAAGTAACTCTTACAAAAAAAGAACGAAAAGAATTGAAAGCCATTGTAAATAAAGGCAAGCACACTTCGCAACAATATCGGAATGCGTGTATTCTACTCAACAGTGATGCTGGGAAATATGGCAAAAAGATTTCTAACGAACAGATAGCTCAAGTTCTTCAGATCACACCCAAAACTGTAGAGCGCTTAAAGCAGCGATTTGTTGAAGAAGGATTTGAAGCATGTACTGACAGGAAGCCTTATCCTGCGAAACAAAAATTAATTGCCGATGGAGATTTTGAGGCACATTTGATTGCTATCAGTTGCAGTAAAAGCCCAGATGGCTACGCCCGTTGGTCATTGCGAATGCTGGCGGATAAAATGGTTGAGTTAAAGTATGCGGAAAGCGTATCACATGAAACAGTACGCCAGGTTTTAAAAAAAACGAACTTAAACCGTGGAAAGTAAAAGGATGGATTATACCACCTTTGGAAAGTGGCGATTTTGTGGCACATATGGAGATGGTGTTAGATGTATACAAAACACCATACAAGGAAACCATACCTGTTGTTTGCATGGATGAGTCACCTAAACAACTAATAAAGGAAACCCGACTTCCATTAGCAAGAAAACCAGGTAGTGAAACAAAAGAAGATTTTGAATATGAGCGATGTGGTGTAGCCAATATATTCATGGCTAACGAGCCACTGGCTGGCAAACGATATGTAAAGGTAACAGAAAGGAAAACAAAAACAGATTGGGCTACGTTTATAAAAGAAATTGCAGACCAGCATTATCCTTCAGCTAAAAAGATTAGATTGGTAATGGATAATCTTTCAACACACAAACCGGCGGCGTTATATGAAACATTTCCACCTCAGGAAGCAAAAAGAATATGGGACAGGTTTGAATTTATTTACACACCAAAACATGGTAGTTGGCTGAATATGGCAGAAATAGAACTGCACGTGTTGATGGGTCAATGCTTAAACAGGAGAATTGATGATATAGAAATAATGAAGAAAGAAGTAAAGGCTTGGCAAAAAGATCGCAATAATAAGGAAGCTATAATAAACTGGCAATTTACAAATGATAAAGCAAGAGTGAAACTTAAAAAACTTTATCCGACAATTTTAACTTGACATGACACTAGCTGAAGAACTCAGGGAAAAAGGAATCCGCATAAATTGTCTAGCGCCTGGTGCAGTAGATACAGAAATGCTGCATCGGGCCTTTCCTGGTTTCAAGGCAAACACCCGTGCTGAAAAAATGGCCGAATTCATTGTCGATTTCAGTTTATATTCTTCCGCACATATGAACGGAAGCATTATTCCCGTCAATAATTCTACCCCATAAAAAAAGCGTCACGGATTTTATATTGGGATTCAATGCTCATATCCATCTTTCCTGTGAGGAAGAACACACTATGAAAGATTGCGGCAATAAAAATTTATTGTAAGCTTATACTTTTTTCCTTGACAAATAGTCTTTCACACCGGCCGCAACAATAAGCAAAATTATGCACAGTATCATGATCCATGCCCATACCGGAAAAATAGGTGTATCTCCTGAACCGTAACTGTGAAGCCCTTTGGACAAATAATAATTGACTCCGATAAATGTCATGAGGACGGTTCCAAAACCGACAATAGATCCTGCATTAAAGGCAAATGTGGTCCTGAGTTTGGGAACCAGCCTGAAGTGCAGTATCAGTGCATACACAATAATAATAATGAGCGCCCAGGTTTCCTTTGCATCCCATCCCCAGTATCTGCCCCAGGAAACATTTGCCCATATGCCGCCAAGGAATGTACCGATAGTTGCTAAGAATAGCCCCACCTCCAAATTCATTTCATTAATAAAGGTGAGTTCCTGTATAAGCAGGTCGAGCCGTACACTGTTTCTTGCATTTTTAAACAAATATATAAGCATATTCATCAGGCCTATGATAAAACCCAGTCCTAAAAATCCATAACTGATGGTAATTGCAGCAACATGTATAATTAACCAATACGATTTTAAAACAGGCTGCAGATTCGTCAGCTGGGGGTCATAACTGCTGTGGCCTGCTGTCATCAGCATGGCAAATGCCAGCAATGCCGTTGCTGCCAGAGTAATTTTAGAATAACGCAGGAAACTGAATCCCGCTAGCACACCGCCCCAGGCCACCAGCAACAATGCTTCATAACCGTTGCTCCATGGGGCATGCCCTGTCAGATACCACCGGAGGCCCATTCCATAAGTGTGAAACAAGAATGCAAAACCAAGTAAAACTATAAAGACATTCAGAGTGAACTTTATTATAATATTTTTTTTCAATCGAAGGTTTTCAATAAACGCCAGCAGAAGCAGAAAAATGCTTAAAATGCCATATATGTCCCTTAGGTTCTCAAATATCTTTGCCTTATTGTAAAATATTTCGTAATTCACTTTTGTTTCAGAAGGCAAAAGATCAGCATCCGTATTTTGCCTTTGCATACTTTCAATATATCCGAGTATCTGGTCTGCCCTTTCATAATCTCCTGACTGAGTCGCCTCATACATTGACTGAAAATAAAGTTCAAAAACATTGCCGTATGTAAATATCTTTAACTGCAGATCATCATTAATTACATAAGAGGATCCCGTTAAGGGAACATGTGCCAGAGTGTCAAAGTAATTCACCCATTTGTTATTTTCTGAATTCTGGGCAGGAAATATTTTCAGCAAACTCCCTTCGCAAAGGTTCTGAAAAATATACAGCCTCTCATTAACCTTTATTATATCCTTGTCAAAAGTATTTTGCTCTGAGGGTTTCTTTCTGAAGGCTTCTTCGGAGTATTCAGTAAGTTTATACCCTTTTTCCTGACTTATAAAATCATTGTAGGCGGCGTACTTTTCCGTTACTCCAAGTATATCGCGAACCGATTTTTCACGTATATAAATAATTTCCTGCTTTTTCCAGAATTCCGGATCCATCAGCATATCAATAAACACCTGCATTGCATTCACTGTGCCGCCTTTTTCTGCAATATCGAATTTATCTTTTCTTGAGATTTTATGCATTACATCATAGGCCAGTGTGTGAACGGGTTCAAAACGGCCATCATAGGTCTGCACAATCAAATGGCCAAACTTTTCGGCATGTTCCCGGCTCACTATTTTATTTGTCACGGCTTGAGAAAAAACCACACCATTCATACCCAGCAAAAGAATAACCGTCAGCAAACCCGCTTTTCTCTTATCTCTTATTTTCCTAATGTTCTGGCGCAACATATAAAAACGGGAGTTTTTATTTATCAATGTGAGCAGGAAACCGACTACCAAAAGAAAATAACCGAGGTAAGTTATCCATGTCCCCCAGAAATCGTGGTTTACTGACAGGATAGTACCTTTTTCATCCACATCATACGATGACTGGAAAAACCTGTAGCCGTCATAATCAAGTACGTTATTCATGGAAATATCATGCTTTTCATTTACACTGTTTTCTGCATCAATCAGCGAAACTTCGCTTGAATAAGAAGAAGGGCTCATGGAACCCGGATATCTTTCCAGTACAAAATCGTCAAGGTAAAGTGAAAAAGGCAGCGACATTTCCTTATAGCCATATGCCATTTTTAAAGCAATTCCGTCAACGTCCACCTCCTTGAAGGCAGGAGCATAACCCGCGCTCTGGAAAACCGCTGCTTCTTTTTTAATATTATTATATGAAACATCCACTAGCAGTGCTGAAATTCCCTGTTCCTCTTCCGTTCCTTCAACCACTTCAAGTTTTGCTTTTTTTAATAATTTATTAAATGCAAACAAAATGCCGTCGGTTCTGTAGATATGTTTATCCTTAAACTCTTCAACAGAATCCTTCAGAATAGCAAAAGGATCCGATTCCATCATGTTCGTCCGGACAATATCGTATTTTGATACGATGCTCAGCACTCCTTCTTTTTCGATGATACTGATGGCATCAGCATCTTTGTTTGTATCAAATGCCAATTTATATTTACCCACCTTCTTCGAATCACCCTTCTCAATATACATAGGCACAATTGCATTATCGATCACAGCTTCCACGTACAGCATATCAATACCGCCTGTAACATTTTCGTTCACTGTTTCAACTGCATTTTCAATGTAATCATGGTAAGTAATCTCAACTTCACCTTTTCCTTCAACATCCAGGCTGATCTGAAATGAATTATTCAGTGCCTCACTTAGAGGTATGGCTATGTCCTCTGCATAGGTTTTATTATTACAGTTTGCTATTGCCTGGAAATAAGTATTGCCGGAATAAAACACAGAGGACGATTTTCCTTCCCTGATAGGCATATTTCCTTCAAACCCGAAATACCTTGTTACTCCGGCTCCAAGAATAATAATTACAAATGCCAGGTGAAAAACAAATCCTGTAATTTTTTTTCTGCTTATAAATTTATAGGTCCTGATGTTTCCAATAAAATTCATGACAAGCAAGAGCATTAATATCTCGAACCAGCGCGCATCATACACCATCATCTGTGCAGTTAAAGTGTCATACTTATCTTCAATGAAAGTTGCTATAGCAGAGCCCAGAGCAAAAATCAAAAGCAGCAACAATGTTACCCTGGTGGAAAACAGGAAATCAAAAAATTTTTTCATAGTTTATTTCTTTTTATCCTCATTATAAGTTAAAACAATCTGATTACATGTTGCGACATGTTTTGGGTATGCGGTTATTATATCCTGAAAGCATGTTTCAGCAAACAAAATTATTTCAAAAATAGGGTTTGGGAGAAATATACTTTAATATTTTTATTTAATTTTTTGTTATTAATTTCACAAATATATAAAAAATATAAAACATATAAGTATTTTATCAGTTTGATTTACAATATTATAATAATATGTTAATTTTTTTTATCCTACTTATTCTACTACATAAATAATTTATTCCGAAATTTGCCAATAATTAAAAAACATTTTACTGATTTTCGACAAACAACTTAATTTATTATGGTATCACGATCAATGTTCACTCTTATTTCAATATTTATTCTGGGATTATGCATTTCCTCATGCAATTCGGGAGAAAATAAAAAAAAGATAAAAATACCTACAGAAGCTTCATCTGTAGACAGTTTTCCAATTTATGAAGAAATGCTGGAAAAAGATTCTTTAAATATTGGAATCCGGACAACTCTTGCACAGAATTACTATGCCGTTAAACAATATGAAAAAGCTGTTTTTCACTTTATGATTATTTATAATACCGACAGTAAAAATCTGACTGCAATAATTAATCTGGGCAATCTGTATTACGATACGGCGGAGGATGAAAAAGCCATCGGATTCTACGAAAAAGCCCTTGTCATTGACAGCACAAACACGAATGTAAGGTGCGATATGGCTACATGCTATTTGAATCTAAAACAGCCTCAGAAAGCATTGACACTATTGAAGACAAACATAAAAATGGATTATAATCATGCGCAATCGCACCACAA
>JAZDMF010000056.1:0-2993 GCA_043801235.1 Bacteroidota bacterium
ATTATTTTTTGTTTTACAGAAAAAAATGAACGGCTGGTATTTTTCCCCTGAGCACGTTAATTATCTGAAAAACGACAGCCGCAGCTTCACGGGCAAGCTTGAATCATACTCTGCTTACCTGTTTATTTACTGGGGAAGAAATTTCCTAACTGCCCTGTTAATTATTTCACTGTTTTTTTTCTTCTTTTTAAAAAAATTCAGAAACAACGATGCAAACAAGCCTTTAATTCTTCTATCTGTATTTATTATACTTTTTCTTGTTGCAAGTTCAATGAATTTTTACAGCGACCGCTATGCGTTAAGCATGATTGCTCCTTTCGTAATCATCACATCATTTCTTATTCATGAAGTAATTAAAAAGAAAATTTTATTTTATCTGGTTATTGCTGCCTATTCCATAATTCAAATCACGGTTTATATTCCTAAAAAAACCAGCAGCGATCATAATCTGGGTTATGCCGAATCGGTAAAAACTCATCAGCAAATGGTGAACTATTGCGTTGAAAATAAATTTAAAGACAAGAAAATTTTCACTCATTTCCTTATGATTAATGATTTAACAAATCATTATTGCGGTTACATCAGCGAGTCAGAAAAATTTTCAAATGTTTCATCCACATATGATGATGCCACTGAAATGTGCATTTTCTCAAATATGGAAGGCAAGGAAGATTATGAAAAAATAAAAGCAGAGGGAAAATTCAAACTCCTGAAACGCTTTGAATCATGCCAGGCATGGTCGGAGATTTATGAAGCGGTGAAGAAATAAATTATCAGTTTTTTTTGTAATAACGTATTGTCACATTTCGATAAACTCAATGTGACAGCATTCAGACTTTGGTCAGGCTTCGATGAACTCAGCCTGACAATATGAAAACAAAAATACATGACTTGGAAATTTCACTTTGCAATAACCGACATCACCGGTATTTTGGAGTGGCTTAATATATCGGATGACATCGAACCCAGGAAGCGCTCCTTCCAGCCAACATCCTGCTGAATCATTATTACAATAAGGTCGCCTTCGGTTTCATAAGCATAGTCAAGAATGTAATCGACAATATTACCCACAGCCTTGCTGCCGTGAATAATATTAGTGGTAGTATAAATATCTCTTTTCTCAATATACTCCTTTACTTGTTTCAATTGTTCTGTAAGATGTTCAAGAACTTCTTTTTCACCTGTAAGCAATACTGAAACCACGCGGATGGTAGAGTTATAAAATTTTGCAATTTCTATGGCCTTTGTAACTTTCTGCTGTGTTTCTTTTGTTAAGTCGAGGGGAAGCACAATAGTGTCGAACTGTTCACGTATGTTGGTGCCGTTGAAGGTAAGAACAGGGCAGGTAGTTTCTCCGATAACGTGAGAAGTGACCGAGCCGATCGAATTTTTTTTATGTTCCGGATCGGAACTGTCGGTAGCCATCACAATAAAACGCGCATAAATATCCTTGGCAGTCTCTATGATCTTCTCATGCACTTTTCCTTTCAGCATTAAAGGATTTACTTTTATCCATGAATTTTTTGAAGCGCTTTCCGATATCTGAAGCAGCCGTGCATAGCAACCTTCCTCATAAGCTTCACTGTTTTTTTCTGAATTATCTTTTGAAAACCAGGGAATATGCAAAGCAGCGCCACCTTCAGCAATAACATGAAGCAGGGTTATTTCCACATTCAGTAATTTTGCCAAAGCATAAGCCTGCTCAAGAGCGAGCAACGACTGCTCGGAGAAATCGGTTGGTACCAGTATATTGCTGTAATGACCTTTCATATCAGAAATTCAAGCAAATGATCTTGATATTTTCATTAACTTTGCCTTTCAATTTGCAAAATAACATAAATTGTTCATCAAATTCCAAATGTCATGAAAAAAATTTCGGAAACGGAACTGGTACTGAACCCTGACGGCAGCGTATATCACCTGAAACTCAGGCCTGAGCATATTTCTGACACCATTCTTGTTGTTGGCGACCAGGGTCGCGTTGAAACCGTTTCCAGGCATTTTACGAATATTGAATGCAGAATTCAGAACCGCGAATTTGTTACACACACAGGTTATTATAACGGAAAAAAGTTAACTGTATTGTCTACAGGAATCGGGACAGACAACATTGATATCGTAGTTAATGAACTGGATGCACTTGTCAATATTGATCTTGTAAAACGAACCATCAATGAAAAGTTTATATCTCTCAATATTGTGAGGCTCGGCACTTCGGGAGCATTACAGGGCGATATTCCCGTGGATAATTTTGTAATGTCGGAATATGGACTTGGTTTTGATGGTTTGCTGAATTTTTACAGAACCGATAAAAACATTTATGAAGTGGAAATGGCTGAAGCTTTCATACATCATATGAAATGGTCGACGAATCTTGCACGCCCATACATTGTAAAAGGTTCCGAAATGCTTATGAAAAAACTGGGAGATGGTTTGTTCAAAGGAATCACCGCCACCGCTTCCGGTTTTTACGGTCCGCAGGGACGGCAACTACGCATCGAACCGCTCGATCCGGAAATGAACGATAAAATGCAGGAATTTAATTTCAAGGGAAACCGCATTACCAACTTTGAAATGGAAACCTCTGCATTATACGGACTGGGCGCAATATTGGGCCATAACACGCTTACCATCTGTTCCATCATTGCAAACCGCGTTATAAAGCAGTTCAGCAAGGATTATAAAAAAGGCGTGGAAACGATGATTCAGATGGTTCTCGACCGGATTACAGTGTAATTTATGTTATGCAAAAGTTATCATATAAGTAAAACAGAAAAGAGAAAAGAGAAAACAGAAAACAGAAAATTTTAAATTGAAAAACGGAAAAAAATTTAAACAAATATTCCATCGTTTATTATTAACTGATGTTACGCAGAAATCAAATTAGCACAATCGTTCATGTTTTTTAAAATATAAAGTTCTTTGAAAGCGGCTTTAATAGCTGCAAGGTATAATTTAGATTTTAAAGCGAAGTGATTCATTTTGTTTACGGA
>JAZDMF010000086.1:0-7532 GCA_043801235.1 Bacteroidota bacterium
TCGGGCTTAAAAGAAAAAACAGGTTCAATTTTCCAGTACCTGTCGGATAAATTCTCTGGTTTTATTGTATCGAGAGAAAACACAGTTGAGGGGTAAGGTTCGTTTGAAGCATCTGTGGGATAGGTTGCGAAAATTACAGAACCGTCACCGGGGCTGGCTGAAGTAAGTGTTGTCAGTGCCAGATTCAGATCATTGGTGCCTGGTCCGGTTCCGAAGGGTACGCTGAAAGTTCCGGTAGTGCCGCCAATCTTCCATTCAATTTCGCCTAATCCGTCGGAAGGCAGGGTTTCGCTGATGATTGAACCGTTCTGATAAGTAATGGCTGAAGGGTTGCTGTAACTTAAAATAAGTTTGTTCTTATTGAGGTTCAGCGTTCCGTTAATATTAAGAATTCCTTTGACATCGCAATTGTTAAGTGATAATGTTTTCGTCGAATTTTCAATGGAAAGATTTTCGAATTCAATTGCCGTCGTACCCTGTATTGTCTGGTTTGTACCTTCTAAAACTACGATGCCGTCAGGTATAGCTTCAATATTGACAAAAACACTGCCTGTTGAATTATTTGTCAGATTTCCGGTTACAATGAAAGTGCCGTCAAGATCAAAAGACCCATCGGTACTGTTTGCCTGGTTGTTTGTATAGTCGTACGCATTGATATATGCTCCCTGCTCAACATTGACCGACATGCCGTTGTTAACAAGACCCATTTGAGCATTAACAACATACACCGGAAACAGGAATACTAAAGATAAAATAGTTTTTAACTTATACATAAGAGAAGGTTTGAACTTACAAATATCATTAATTATTTTGAAATGTACAACACTACAGGAAAGTAATTTGATTTTGTCGATAAAAGTTTTAAAATTAAGGAAGAAACAAAAATATTTACAGAAGTTTACATTTTTTAGGGCACATCAATACCCAGCATTCTCATACCTGATTTTATGATAAAACCCGTAAATTCAGATATCTTTAATCTGAAAACAGTTAACATTTTATCAGGTTCTTTAAGAACCGGTATTTCCTGGTAAAAACTATTGTATTCCCGGGTAAGTTCAAAAAGATAGTTTGCCACTAGGGCAGGGGAATAGCTTTCAGCAGCTTTACAAACAACGGAGGGGAAATCATATAATAAGCGAATGATGTTTTTTTCTTTTGGCATCAGAGAAACAGAATCAGTAAACTCCGTTTGAAAATGAATTCCGTTTTCATTTGCTTTGCGCAGAAGGCTGCAAATACGGGCATGAGTGTACTGAATGAAAGGACCGGTGTTGCCATTGAAATCAACTGATTCGGAAGGATTGAAAAGCATATTTTTTTTAGGATCAACTTTCAGGATATAATATTTCAGGGCTCCGAGTCCGATCATATTATATAATATATCGCTTTGTTCCTTTGTGAAATTATCGGTTTTACCCAGTTCTTCAGTAGTTTGCTTTGCCGTTTCAAACATTTCATCGAGCAGTTCGTCGGCATCAACTACCGTACCTTCGCGCGATTTCATTTTACCTTCGGGCAGTTCAACCATTCCGTACGACAGGTGAAAAATTCTTTCGGCCCAGTCACGGCCTGTTTTCTTTAAAATAATTTTCAGTATATCGAAGTGATAATTTTGTTCATTGCCTACAACATAAATATATCTGTCTGCATTGAATTCATCATAACGCAGCTGCGCGGTGCCTATATCCTGTGTGATGTATACTGAAGTTCCATCGGCCCGTAATAGAATTTTTTCATCAAAACCATCGCTTGTAAGATCTGTCCAAATTGAACCATCCTGCTTTTTAGTGAAGAAATTATTTTTTAAGCCTTCGTTTACAATATTTTTTCCGTTAAGATATGTGTCGGATTCATAAAGAATTTTATCGAAGTCAATGCCCATTCGTTTATAGGTAATGTCAAAACCGGCATACACCCATGCGTTCATTGTCTTCCAAAGATCACGGACTTCTTCATCTTCCGACTCCCATTTCCTGAGCATTTCCTGTGCTTCTTTCATCAAGGGAGCTTCCTGTATTGCTTCTTCTTCGGTTTTACCGGATGCAACAATTTCTGATATTTCTTTTTTATATTCTTTATCGAACAGTACATAATGTTTTCCTATAAGGTGGTCGCCTTTCATACCCGATGATTCCGGTGTTTCGCCATAGCCCCATTTCTGCCAGGCCAGCATTGATTTGCAGATGTGAATGCCGCGGTCATTAACAAGATTAGTCTTAATAACATTGTATCCGCTGGCTTTTAAAATCTCAGCAACCGACCAGCCAAGCAAATTGTTCCTGATATGTCCGAGATGCAGAGGCTTGTTGGTATTTGGCGAGGAATATTCAATTACGATTGTTTTTCCTTTTCCTGAATCCTGCAGAAAATAATGGCTTTTTTTAAAATTTTTATTGATGAAACCGGTCCAGAATTCATGCTTCAGTGTAATATTCAGGAAGCCCTTTATTACATTGAATTCTTCCACTTCCGGCATAAGTGTACACAATTCATTGCCTATTTCCTTTGCTGTTGCTTCGGGTGATAATTTTGAAAATTTCAGTAATGGAAAAACAATAAGGGTGAAATCGCCTGAAAAATCGGGATTGGTTTTTTCAAGCTGGATTTTATCGGAAGAAACATCCCTTCCGTAAAGTTTTTTTAGGATAAGTAGAATATTCTTTATGATTATTCCTGCAATCATTATTCATTTATTTAATACAAAAGTAAGATTTTATACTTAAAACTTTATTTGTTTTCCTTTACTGAAAAAAAATTGCTGAGAATTATTTTTTATTTCTTAGACCTGATATAAAACAGTCCTGTTTTGACATATGTGAATTATATAGATGTATGTTAATAAATGTTGATAAGAAAAAAAATGTAAAAGGCTTGTTTGGTATACTTAAACCTTTATATTTGTCAAAAAATTATTCACTAATATTCAATAAAAAACAAAAGGGTATTTTATGGAAATTAAGAGGAAAAATGTAATTATTTTAGGTGCCGCAGGAAGGGACTTCCACAACTTCAACACCTATTTCAGGGACAACGAAGAATTCAATGTTGTTGCATTCACCGCTACCCAGATCCCCGATATTGATGGAAGAAAATACCCTGCTGAACTGGCCGGTCAGCTTTATCCGAAAGGAATTCCCATTCATGCAGAAGCGGATCTTGTTAAACTTATAAAGGATCTGAAGGTCGACATCTGCGTGTTTGCATACAGTGATGTTACTTATCAGAAAGTAATGAGTACCGGGTCTATTATTAATACAGCAGGAGCCGATTTCATGCTTTTGGGACCTGGTAAAACCCAGGTTAAAAGCACGAAACCCATGCTTGCTGTTTGTGCCGTCAGGACAGGTTGCGGCAAAAGCCAGACTTCCCGCAGGGTAATTGAACTGCTTATGGCTCAGGGATTGAAAGTGGTCGCTATCCGTCATCCTATGCCTTATGGCGACATTGTAGCCCAGAAAGTACAACGCTTTGCTACGATCGATGACCTGAAAAAACACAAATGCACCATTGAAGAAATGGAAGAATACGAACCTTATATTGTTCGCGGAAACGTGATATATGCCGGAGTTGACTATGAAGCCATTCTTCGCGAAGCAGAAAAAGAAGCCGATGTTATTATTTGGGATGGAGGAAACAATGACTTCCCATTTTATAAAACCGATTTGCTTATCACTGTTACCGATCCTCACAGGCCCGGCAACGAGTTGAATTATTATCCCGGCGAAACAACACTGAGAATGGCCGATGTTGTGGTGATAAATAAAATTGACAGCGCCGCTCCCGAGAACATACAGATAGTGAGAGACAGCATTCAGAAAGTTAATCCTAACGCTGTTGTCGTTGATGCTGCATCTCCGTTAACAGTTCATAATCATAAGATCATAAGGGGCAAAAGAGTACTGGTTATTGAAGACGGGCCGACCTTAACTCATGGCGAAATGAAGATAGGCGCAGGTACTGTTGCTGCAATGAAATATGGCGCTAAAGAATTAGTTGACCCGAGACCTTTCGTTGTTGGCAAAATTGCCGAAACCTTCAGGATGTATCCGGACATAGGTAAACTGATGCCGGCTATGGGTTATGGCGACCAGCAGATAAAAGATCTTGAAAAATCAATAAACAATACCGATTGCGATGTAGTGGTTATCGCTACACCCATCGATCTGCAAAGACTAATAAAAATTAACAAACCCTGCACCAAGGTTGATTACGAGCTGCAGGAAATTGGCAAACCGGATCTCGAGGATGTTATTTGCGACTTTGTTAAAAAGCATAACCTGGTTAAAGAAAAATGTGCTTGCTGTCATTAATGAAAAAGTAAAGGCGATGAATTTCGCCTTTTTTTATAAAAAATAATAATAATCCGTATATATGAAAAACAAAAGCCTTGTATCTATTAATGATTACTCAAAAGAACAACAATTACAACTGCTCGACATAGCCGAAGATTTTGAAAAAAATCCGAGACAGCGATTGCTCGAAAATTATGTTGTTGCAACATTGTTCTTTGAACCTTCCACGCGCACCCGTCTGAGTTTTGAAAGTGCGGTATCTTATCTTGGCGG
The DNA here is from genome assembly GCA_043801235.1 of Bacteroidota bacterium. Taxonomy (GTDB): domain Bacteria; phylum Bacteroidota; class Bacteroidia; order Bacteroidales; family CG2-30-32-10; genus DAOQAK01. The sequence goes on from JAZDMF010000086.1 coordinate 4,569, forward strand.
AAAAATAATTGGATTTTCCGATACTTCAAGTACAAGTGTTCAGAAAGGCGAATCGCTGCGCGATACTATTAAAACGGTAGCAAATTATTCCGATGTGATTGTAATGCGGCATCCCAGGGAAGGATCGGCCCGATTTGCAAGCGAAGTATCGAATGTTCCCATTGTCAACGCGGGCGATGGCGCAAACCAGCATCCCACACAGTGTTTGCTCGATCTGTATTCCATCCGCAAAACACAAGGCAAACTTAAAGGTCTGAATGTGGCATTTGTCGGTGACCTGAAATACGGACGTACCGTGCATTCCCTCGTTCAGGCATTGTGCCAGTTCGATTGTACATTCCATCTTGTTTCACCAATAGAATTAAAATTACCCAGTTCTGTAAAAATTCATATTAAGGAAAAAAACATGGAATACTTCCAGTACACTGCACTTGATGATGTAATCCCGAAAGTTGATATTCTTTATATGACAAGGATTCAAAAGGAGCGGTTTTCAGATCCCATGGAATATGAGAAGATAAAAAATTCATACATCCTGAAAAATGACATGCTCCAGAAAACCAGGAACAACCTGAAAATTATGCACCCTCTGCCCAGAGTGAACGAGATTGATGAAGACGTTGACGACAACAAGCGTGCATATTATTTCCGGCAGGCGCTGAACGGCGTTTATGTAAGACAAGCATTATTAACCTCAATACTCGGATTAAAATGACAGCAGATATAAAAGAATTGAAAGTTTCGGCAATCGAAAACGGAACGGTGATCGATCATATTCCCTCAAAAAGCGTTTTTCAGGTCATCAAAATCCTGCATCTGGATGATGCTGCCGACATGGTTCTTTTCGGAACCAACCTTGAAAGCAAAAAGTATGGAAAAAAAGGAATTGTAAAAGTGAGTAACAAGTTTTTTAAGAAACACGAGATCAACAAAATAGGGCTTGTTGCACCTAAAGCTACTCTGATTGTGATTAAAGATTATAAGGTAATAAGCAAAGAGGATGTGAAACTGCCAGATACCATTGAAGATATTGTGAAATGTTTTAACCCGAACTGCATCACAAATCATGAAAAAGTAAACACCAAATTCTATTTCATCGATAAGGAGGATGTGAAACTTCGTTGCCACTACTGCGAGAAAATCACTGATAAAAAAAATATGGTAGTACGGTAAAACAGCTTCTTTGTACAATTCTTTTTTTGTTGTATGCAAAGGTTTTGATTGAATACCCTTGAATAAAATCTTTTTATACTTTTGCTATAACCATTAAAACTTTTTTTATGAAAAAAATCACACTTTCAATATTAATTGCTTTTTGTGCAGTAATTGTATCTGCGCAGGATACTTCCAAAAAAGACAAAGCCATTTTTAAAGAATACAAGGCAGGATATTACCAGAATTCCATTCTGAAAGGAATTGAAGATTTTGAAACAAAAGAAGAAACACCTGCTGTTACCAAACGCTTTAAAATTGATTTTACAGGAATGGATATTCCTACATCGGTTGATCAGTTCACCAAATTCTGGTGCCAGCCTCCCATATCGCAGGGAAATACCGGAACGTGCTGGTGCTTCAGCACAATATCCTATTTCGAAACCGAAGTGTACAGGCTTTACAAAAAGGAAGTGAAGCTTTCTGAAATGTACACTGTTTATTGGGAATATGTGGAGAAAGCCATTCAGTATGTTGAGAAAAAGGGTGACAGTTATTTTGCTGAAGGTTCCGAAGGAAATGCTGTTACAAGAATATGGAAGAAGTATGGTGTTATTCCTGCAGCTGACTATACCGGAATGAAAACAGGGCAGACATTCCACAATCATGAAGATATGTACAATGAAATGAATACTTATCTGAAATCAGTTAAGGAAGCATGTGCCTGGAACAAAGATGAAGTTGTTACCACAATAAAATCAATCATGGATTCATATATGGGCGAACCTCCAGCAAAAGTTATAATTGATGGAAAAGAAATGACACCGCAGGAATATCTGAAAAATGTGCTCAAACTGGATCTAAATGATTATATTGATGTGATGTCGTTTATGTCGAATGATTATTATTCAAAATGCGAATACGATGTACCCGACAACTGGTGGGATTGCGCTGATTACTACAATGTGTCGCTCGATGATTATATGAGTATCTTAAAATACGCAATAAAGAATGGTTATACTATTGCAGTTGGCGGTGATGTTTCAGAAGCAGGTTTTGAATCGTATGCTCAAACTGCTGTTGTTCCTACCTTTGATATACCGTCTGAATACATTGATGAAAATGCCCGTCAGTTCCGCTTCAGCAATGAAACATCCACCGATGACCATGGATTGCATATCATTGGTTATTATGAAAAAGATGGAACTACCTGGTTTCTCGTAAAAGACTCTGGCGCCGGCTCGCGCAATGCAGGCAAGGACAGCAAGAACTTCGGATATTATTTCTTCCACGAAGACTTCGTGAAATTAAAAATGTTAGACTTCATGGTGCATAAGGATGCGATGAAGGATGTGCTGAAGAAGTTTAAATAAAATGAAGAAACATAAATTTCAAAAAAATCCCGATTGCTATCGTGATCAAATTATATTTTGCCTTTATTGAAAAAAAAAAAAGCAATATCACGAAAATAATGCGTATCTTTGCACAAATAATTAAAATTCATATTATGAACAAAGGAACAGTAAAATTTTACAATGAGTCGAAAGGATTCGGTTTCATTAAAGACGCAAATTCAGGCAAAGAATACTTTGTACATTCGTCCGGATTAAAAGATAGTATCAAGGAGAATGATGAAGTTACTTTCGATCTCGAGCAAGGAAAAAAAGATTTAAATGCCGTAAATGTTAAACTCGCATAGTTAATATATTATTTCAGACATTTATTTTTTAGAGCCTTACGTTGAGTAAGGCTTTTTTTATCTTACAACTTCGGCAACCCATATTCCAAATAATCCCGAAAAATATGTGAATG
>JAZDMF010000091.1:0-14528 GCA_043801235.1 Bacteroidota bacterium
AAAAAAAATGACAAACTGATTCTGAAACGTGTTGTTGAATTAAACCACGCAAAAACGGCTGTAATCATTCCTACTGCATCAAATTATCCTGAAGGTCTTGCGAGGGATTATTTTTATGTTTTTAAAGAACTGGGTATTGAGAATTCGCATATTCTCGACATTCGTGAACGTTCCGATTGCGACCGTCCTGAATTTCTTGAAAAAATTGAACTTGCCGATCTTATCTTCTTCACAGGTGGTGACCAGTTCAGGCTGGTAAGTACAATTATTGACACTACCCTATTTGAAAAAATAAAAGAAAAAAACCTGAAAGGAGCAACCATTGCAGGTACCAGCGCCGGAGCTGCAGCTGCCTGCGATCCAATTCTGTTTGATGGCGATTACAGCGGTCTTCAGAAAGGCACCACCAATTACTTCAGGGGTTTCGGATTTATAAAAAATATTACTATCGATACGCATTTTGTGAACCGGGGCAGGCTGGGCCGGCTTACACAGTTCCTGAGTTCCGGACACAGTAAAAAAGGGATTGGTATTGGCGAAAATACAGCAATTATCATTTCTCCAGAAGATACTTTTGAAGTAGTTGGATCAGAAATGGTAACCCTTGTCAATACCGAAAACATAAGCTTTTCCAATTATGATAAAATACAGGAAAAAGACCCTATTGTAATTAACGACATCCGCATTGGCTTCCTGCAACACGGCAGCACATTCGACCTCAAGGAATGGAAGGTGCTCAGCAGCAATGGTACTCATCAATCTTCTCCCGAAAAAGTCAGGATATATAACTGATTTCATTACTTCTATCTTTTTCCCACATTTTTTTAATTTCATTTTCAAAATGTTTTATCTTTGCCATCCCTGTTTTAATGGCATATTTTTCAATAATTTATAAAAAATAAAATGGAAAAACTTAATGATTTCGATGTTCATAAATTTTATGTATATAACGGACCCAATTCCTACCTGAATAAAAAGGCTCTTGTATTTAATATTTTTCTTGAACCGGATGGCCCGGAGGTTGGATATTATAAAAATAATGTTTTCAGGGAATTTCCTGTTCTTGAAGACAGAAACCCGACAACGGTTATTGATCTTTTTGCCGCTACACTTATCCAGGTGCTTAAAATGGATATTGATCTTTACATTAATGAATATTCGATCAGCGAAGACGGTGAGGATTATGTTGTTGCTGTCGAATTTCTTGACGAACAAATCACAGAAAATGCTGTGTTCCTTCTGTGTGAATGGTTCAAGGCCATGAATGACGACAGAAATTTTAATTTTAATGATGAATTCATAAAACTTCAGGCGGGCTTTGATAAAACTATTTTAGGTGGCCCTACCTTGTATTCACTTGTAGAAGCCGGTCTGAAAAGAAGTATTCCCGTTTTTTATTTGTATGAGGAAAACCAGTTTCAGTGGGGCTACGGTAAAAAGCAGCTCCGCGGACGTTCCACCACATTCCATACCGACAGTATCAAAGATACTGAATTCACAATGTACAAAGATATGGTTGGTGATTTCCTCATCATGTGCGGCTTTCCCACTCCTACCGGCAAAAACTGCTTTAATGAAGAAGAAGCTGTTGAAGAAGCAAAAAAACTCGGGTTTCCTGTTGTTGTCAAACCTGTTGCCGGCCATAAAGGACAGGGCGTAACTACAGGCATTGAATCGGAAGAAGGCGTAAGAAAAGCTTTTAAACTTATTATTGAAGCAACCGGTGACGACGGAGGAAAATTCGACGGTATCATTGTTCAGCAACAGATTTATGGCACCGATCACAGGCTGCTGGCAGTAGAAGGGAAATTCGCCGCCGCTTTGCAACGCATTCCCGCTTATGTTGATGGCGACGGGAAAAATGATATCAAAGAGCTTATCCGGATTGATAACGAAAAGGAAGTTCGCCTTGATAATGCACGTTCGCCTTTATGCAAAATAAAAATTGACGATGACCTGAAGGATTACTTATCATTACAGAGTCTGTCACTTTCATCAATTCCTAAAAGCGGTGAAAGGATTTATTTAAGAAGGGTCGCTAATATTTCTGCCGGCGGAGTATCCATCAATGTAACTGATAAAATTCATCCTAAGAATATTGAGATGGTCGAATCCATTGCGAAATTCTTCAAAGTAAAATGCCTTGGAATTGATGTGCTTTCGCAGGATATTGCCAAACCATGGGATGAAGGTAATTTCGGTATTATCGAAATCAATGCAGGCCCCGGAGTATTTATGCATCTTGCTCCTGCTATCGGTGTATCTATTGATATACCCGGACTTATCATGGCTTCGCATTTCAAACGCCCTGAAGCTTCCAGAATCCCTATTATAGCCGGAAACAATATAACCAAAGAGCTGACTGACATATTTTACAATGCCTCAAAAAATATTAAACCTGATATTTGCTTTGCCAGCCTCATCAGCGAAGGAATTTTCTTCAACGGAAATTATTTCTTTAAAAATGAACGGCATGATCAGAATGTAAAAATAATCTTAAGAAATCCGGAAACCGAATTTGCAGTAATAAACCATGATAAACATGGAATTTATGATTATGGATTTTTCCATGAAGGTGCCGATGTTGTAATAATTGATAATCCGAATTATGCTGAAGAAGCTATGAGGTATCTCTTGATTTCAAACGGCATACTTATCGAAATCAGTGACCACCAAATGGAAGTTAAGAAAAACGGCGAAACACTTTCGTGCATTTCATTTTATAATGATGCTGATAAGGAGCACCTTATCATTAGCGCCATTGAGCCCTTACTTAAAGAACTTATTTACAAATACGAATAATAAAAACCTAATATTAGTATGATTCTTTTAAAAAAGTGTGAAGTTTTTTCACCTGACTATCTTGGCAGAAAAGATGTTCTGATTGCCGGCTTAAAAATTATTGCTATCGACGACGACATTCCTTTAACTGACAGCAGGTATCTTCAGACCATCAGTTGTGACGGGCTGAAACTGACCCCGGGACTTATCGATGCTCATGTACATATTGCCGGTGCCGGAGGCGAAGGCGGCCCTGCTACACGTACACCAGAATTGCAATTAAGTCAATTGATAGAAGCAGGAATCACAACAGTCATTGGTTGCCTTGGAACCGATGGCATGACACGCTCAGTTGAATCCGTTTTAATGAAAGCAAAAGGATTAAGAGCTGAAGGTGTTTCGTGCTGGATATACACAGGAGCATATCAGGTACCAACGCCTACTATTACCGGTGATGTAGGCAAAGACATTGCTGCCATTGAAGAAATTATAGGCGTGGGCGAAATCGCTATTTCCGATCATCGCTCTTCATGCCCCAATACTGATGAATTAATAAAACTCACAGAACATGCAAGAGTCGGTGGAATGCTTGGTGGAAAAGCAGGAATTGTGAACATTCATCTCGGCGATGCCCGCAATCCTTTCCAGCCGCTATACGAGGCCACTGCAAAAAGCATGTTGAAACTTACCCAATTTTTCCCTACGCATTGCAACCGCAATGATTATACCCTGGAAGATGCTAAAGAATATGGCAAGAAAGGTGGTTACGTTGATATTACTACAAGTTCCTACCCTTATTTCCCGGAATATGAAGTGAAACCGTCAAAAGCAGTTGTTGAATTATTGAATGCAGGTGTTCCTCTTGAAAACATAACTTTCACTTCCGATGCATGCGGTTCGCTACCCGGCTTTGATGAGAAGGGAAATCTTGTAAAACTTGAAACCGGCTTGCCCAGCTCAAATTTCCGTGAACTAATGGATATGGTAAAAAATGAAGGACTCACACTTGACAAAGCACTGAAAGTACTTACCTCAAACCCTGCCGGCATACTTAAGTTAAAAGGCAAAGGAAGAATAGCTGAAGGCAATGATGCTGACCTTGTTCTTTTGAATGGTGATGAAATATACTCTGTGATCGCTATGGGGCAGTTCCTGATGAAAGACCGGATAATACTGAAAAAAGGAAGTTACGAAAAGTAAAAAGATTCAAACAAATCTATAAACTAAAGCCGCTTAAACAGGCGGCTTTTTATTCTTATCCATCCATTTTCATTGTCAGTATACATTAAAATATTACATGTGCTAACCTTTATTGCTTTCGTCTACATATCAGAAATATCAAAGGGTTTTATTGACTTTTGATGATATTTTTTGTATATTACCAATAGAAAAAACAGAGAGGCCATGTACTCCGAAAAATAAAATAGCAAAAACCGGTTTGGGATTATTTCTGATTCTCACAATCAACTCTGGTTTGAGTTATGCAAACTATAACCTGAATTTTGCTGATCCTAATTCTTTCTCTATTACCTGTGGAAAACTCACCAGTTGGTGGACTGTAAAAAATGACTCCTGTATTCTTTATACTGCATTTATGAGGGTTGAAGTAGATTCTTCAGTTTTAACATGTGATTTTCGTTTAAACCAGAGCGGAAACCTTGATCTGACAGATAATGCATATATACAGTATCAAGTAAATGATGGTGGCTGGGTAACAGATACCTGTGTTTCCGGTTATGGTTTAGATGCTGTCTGGTTCAGAAGCTTTCCGCTGACATTATACTATGGAGATTATATACAATTCAGGGTTATTTATGAAACCAACGATCAAACTGAATTCTGGGGGCTGCAAAACGGCGACATAAGTATTTCAGGTGATTTTGTAATTTATCCAACAGCACCAGGTCCATTACCTGTTGAATTTATTGATGTATCAAGCCTGGCTTCTGAAAATTATATCATAGTGAACTGGTCAACAGCCTCTGAAACAAATAATGATTATTTTACTATTGAACGGTCAGAAGACGGAATTAACTTTTATACTATCGGTATAACTGACGGTGCCGGAAACAGCAATAATGTGTTAGAATATCAATACATGGATAACGAACCATTAAATGGCACGAATTTATACAGAATAAGGCAAACTGATTTTGACGGGCAATATTCATTTTCAGCAATTGTTTCGGCATATTTCAAAAATATCAGAGATAATATTATTGTTCATTCTGAAAATGGTTTTCTTAAAATTTATCTTACTTCAGAGAACGAAAGTGTCGCCACTTTATCAATATTTGAAATGAACGGGAAGCAGGTAGTAAATGAAAATTATATAATTAATAAAGGACAGAACTCACTTAGCTTAAATAACGAAATATTCTCAAAAAGTATTTATTTAATACATTTAATGAAATCTGACGGCACAAGCATTTCACGGAAATACTTCTTACATTAAAACTATACATTAAAACGGATATTAAGAATATCGCCATCTTTCACTATATATGTCTTTCCTTCAACAAATAGCTTTCCCTTCTCCTTGCATGCATTTTCTGAACCTAAAACAACAAAATCATTAAACTTCATCACCTCGGCACGGATGAAGCCTCTTTCTATATCGCTGTGAATCACGCCGGCCGACTGCTGTGCATTCATTCCTTCTTTAATGGTCCATGCACGGGCCTCCTTTGGTCCTGCAGTAAAAAAAGTATGAAGCTTTAATAAACGGAAAGCAGCTTGTATCAGCATATTCACACCGGGTTCGTTCAATCCAAGTTCCTGAAGAAATGCTATGCGGTCATCGATATTTTCAAGCTCTGAAATTTCGGCTTCAATTTTACCTGCAACGACAAGCACTTCAGCATTCCTGCCTGCCGGCAAGGCAGGTTCATTTTTCACTGAATCAATAAAAGCAGATGAATAATTATTTCCATTCACAGCAGAATTATCATCCACATTGCAAACATACAATGCAGGTTTTTCAGTAAGAAGGCATAAATCCTTTACCACCTTCTTATCTTCTTCTGGGATATCAATAGTTCTGGCTGACTGAAATGATTCAAGATGGTTTTTGTATTTCTGCAATATTTCGAAATGTTTTTTTGCATCCTTCTCACCTATCTTGGCAGCCCGTTCAACACGATGCATCTTTTTTTCTACTTGTTCAAGGTCTTTGATCTGGAGTTCGAGATCAAGTATTTCTTTATCTCTGACAGGATCAACTGAACCTTCCATATGCGGAAGCGCAGGATTATCGAAACACCGAAGCACATGAATCAGAGCATCTGTCTGGCGTATATCTGCAAGGAAACTGTTTCCTACTCCTTCTCCTTTACTTGATCCTTTGGTCAGGCCGGGAATATCAACTATTTCAACGGTAGCATGAACTACCCTTGCTGCCCTCACCATTTTTTCCAGAACAAACAAGCGATCGTCAGGAACATTTATGATACCAATATTTGATTTGCTTGAACCGAAAGCAAAATCGGTTACCTGTGCCTTGGTATTCGACATGCAGTTGAATAAAGTCGTTTTTCCTGAATTTGCCAGTCCTATAATCCCGCAGTTTAATGACATCTTGAATAATTTTGATTTACAAAGATATTTAGATAAAATATAAAATATGAAATAATATGATGAAATCTTTTATTGGAATAAGGGTCAAGGCGAAGATGCAGGATTTGCTAATACAACTAATATTCACTAATGTCACAAGCTTTTATTTCTGCCATCTGGCTTCATCTTTCTGATTTCCTCATCGTAATTCTAATATCATTGATCGTAAATTAAAAAGGTTTTCCATTTTTATCAACAATGCTCTTATTGAAAAATTAAAACCATTATTTTTGACCTTTAAAAATTATATTTATGTCTGATATTAATAACCTGAAAAACCTTGCAACACAGGTCAGGCGCGACATATTGAGGATGGTGCATGCTGTAAACTCTGGTCATCCGGGTGGTTCACTGGGTTGCACCGACTTTATGGTTGCTTTGTATAATGTAATTCTTGAACACGAACCGAAAAATTTCACTATGGATGGCAAGGGCCAGGATATTTTTATTCTATCGAACGGTCACATTGCTCCTGCATGGTATAGCGTACTTGCCCGCTGCGGTTATTTCCCTGTAAAAGAACTGGGAACATTACGCAAACTGAATTCCCGTTTGCAGGGACATCCCGCCACAGCAGAACACCTGCCGGGCATACGTATTGCTTCAGGTTCACTTGGACAGGGCATGTCGGTTGCCATTGGTGCAGCTATCACAAAAAAACTTAACAAAGAAAACAAACTTGTTTTCAGCCTTCATGGTGACGGAGAATTACAGGAAGGACAAGTATGGGAGGCAGTCATGTTTGCATCAGCAAAAAAAATTGACAACCTCATTTCAACTATCGATTATAACGGCAAACAAATTGACGGCCCCACTGAAAGTGTTCTTTCCTTAGGTGATTTAAAAGCCAAATTCATTGCTTTTGGATGGGATGTACTTGAAATGAACGGCAATGATATTGAAGAAGTGATACAAACATTAAAAATTTCCAAAGCACATACCGGAAAAGGCAAACCTGTCGTTATTATTATGAAGACCGAAATGGGTTGCGGAGTTGATTTTATGATGGGAACCCATAAATGGCATGGGCAGGCTCCAAACGATGAACAACTTGCAAAAGCACTGGCGCAGTTACCCGAAACGATTGGGGATTACTGATATCAATTATAAATTATTAATGATAAATGATAAATTAGTTTGAGAAGAAAATATTCACATATAATCTTTTTACTTTCGGCTTTTTTATTGCCTTCCCTAACTTTTGCACAGGTGAAGGAAAAAGAACAACCCAAACCGCTTACACGAATACTTATTGTTTTTGATGCATCACAAAGCATGTATGGGATTTGGCAAAGCGACATGAAAATTACGATAGCACAAAAACTTTTATCCAACTTGCTCGACAGCCTCAAAAATATACCTGACCTTGAACTCGCACTCCGTGTTTACGGCCACCAGAAGCTATACCCGCCCCAGGACTGCGATGACACAAAACTTGAGATACCTTTTGCCGAAAACAATACCGATAAAATCAAAGCCAAGCTTAAAACCCTTACACCTAAAGGCACAACGCCTATTGCAAGTTCATTGGAATTTGCTGCTGATGATTTCACACCTTGCGAAAACTGCCGCAATATTATTATACTTATCACTGACGGGCTTGAAGAATGCGGAGGCGATCCTTGTGCTGTTTCGCAAGCCCTCCAGAAAAAGGGCATCTTCCTGAAACCTTTTATCATTGGTATAGGAAAAGATTTTTCTACAGCTTTCAGTTGTGTCGGAACATATTTCGACGCTGCCAGCGAACAGGAATTTTACCAGGTTCTTAATGTTGTTATTTCTCAGGTCTTGAATTCAACTACTGCACAGGTGAGCCTTCTTGACACATATGGCAATCCTACGGAAACTAATGTTAATATGACGTTTTACGATAATTTTTCCGGACTGGAAAAATATAATTTTATACACACTTTAAATAACAAAGGATTGCCTGACACCCTGATGCTCGATCCATTAGCAACGTATAATATAGTTGTTCATACAATTCCTCCCGTTGAAGCTGACAGCATAACACTCACTCCCGGCAAACATACTGTAATTCCTGTTAATGTGCCTCAGGGCTACCTGAAACTTAAAGTTGGAGGAAATAATACGACCGACATCAATAACCTTGATGCGATTGTTAGGCAGAAGGACAGCACGGAAACCATCAATGTTCAGCCATTTGGGATTACTGAAAAATATCTTATTGGAAAATACAATTTGGAAATTCTTTGCCTTCCCCGTTTATACATTTACGATGTTGATGTTTCGCAAAGTTATACTACATCAGTTGAAATTCCCCAACCGGGTATTGCTGTTATTCAGACATCGGCCAACGGATATGGCAGTTTATATGTTATTGAGGACAACGAAATGAAATGGGTATACAATCTGCGCGAAAACACCACTCAGGAATCAGTTATTCTTCAGCCTGGGAAATACAAAGTGGTTTTTCGCAGCAAATACACAACAAAGTCGGCATACTCTATTGAAAAATCATTCAAGATCACTTCGGGAACATCGGTAACTGTTAAAATGTTTCAAAATTAATTTCACGTTAATATGATAGTTTTTACCTCTTCTGAAAAGAAAGATACACGCAGCGGGTTTGGTGAAGGATTATTTGAACTTGGAAAGAAAAATTCAAATGTTGTCGCTTTGTGCGCTGATCTGATCGGATCATTGAAAATGGAGACCTTTGTTGCTGAATTTCCTGAAAGATTCGTACAGGTTGGTATTGCCGAAGCAAATATGATAGGGATTGCAGCTGGGCTTACAATAGGTGGGAAAATCCCTTTCACCGGCACATTTGCCAATTTCTCTACAGGCCGTGTTTATGACCAGATAAGACAATGCGTAGCCTATTCAAACAAAAATGTAAAAATATGCGCTTCGCATGCAGGCCTTACTTTGGGCGAGGATGGCGCCACTCACCAGATCCTTGAAGACATAGGCCTGATGAAAATGCTGCCAAATATGGTAGTAATAAACACCTGCGATTTTAATCAAACCAAAGCTGCCACCCTCGCTATTGCCGATTACACCGGCCCTGTTTACCTGAGGTTCGGCAGACCCAAGGTTCCTAATTTTACGCTAAAGGATCAGAAATTTGAAATTGGCAAAGCTGTTGTACTGAACGAAGGAAAGGATGTGACAATTATAGCCACAGGCCACCTGGTATGGCCTGCAATAGAAGCAGGCATGGCCCTTTCAGAAAAAGGCATTGACGCTGAAATAATAAATATCCACACCATTAAACCTTTGGATACAGATGCTGTCTTACGTTCAGCAGGAAAAACCAGGTGTGTGGTAACAGCTGAAGAACATCAGAAAAACGGGGGACTTGGAGACAGCATTGCACAATTGCTTTCCGAAAAATTGCCTACGCCAGTTGAAATGGTCGCGGTGAATGATAAATTCGGTGAAAGCGGAACTCCAGAAGAACTGATGGTGAAATACGGATTAAGTTCATCTGATATCATCAATGCAGCTTTAAAAGCAATCAGCCGCAAACAATAGATTTTCCTGCAGGTAGAGTTTATGCTGCTGAAAAATGGAACAACATTCCGACAAAGACCTTCTCAACCTGTTTCGTAATGGCGAAAACAGGCACTACGCCTTTAACCTTCTTGTAAAAAAATATCAGCGGCATGTATACTGGCATGTACGCAGGATTATAATTGATCATGATGACTCCAACGATGTAGTGCAAAACACATTTCTGAAAGTATGGCATAACCTTGAAAAATTCAGGGAGGATTCGCAATTATTCACGTGGTTATACCGGATTGCCACAAATGAATCCATTAACTTCCTGAAACAAAAGCGTACGAAATTTTTTATTCCTTTTGTAAATGTGGAAAAGCATTTATCTAACTCGCTGAAAGACGATCCTTTTTTTAAAGGCGATGCCATTCAGCGCAAGCTGCAGCAGGCCATTCTGAAACTTCCCGAAAAACAAAGGCTTGTTTTTAATATGAAATATTTTGAAGGAATTAAATATGAAGATATGTCTAAAATACTCAACACTTCTGTGGGCGCTCTAAAAGCAAGTTTTCATATAGCCGTAAAAAAAATTGAGAAATATTTAACATGTGATTAAACCTTTTGCATTTTCAACAATCAAAAAAACAGAAAGCAGCCATGAAAACGAATGACAACATACAAAAAGATGATTTAGAGGAAACTAATCCGAACCTCTTTTCAGTAAGCAAGGAGAATCCTTTTGATGTTCCCGAAAATTATTTTGAAGACTTATCGAATGAAATTTCTGATAAATGCAATCCATCTGACAGGCAAAAACCTATATACATTATTAAAGGTACTTTTCAAAAAGTGTTTATACCATTGGCTGTTGCTGCATCTGTAATTCTTTTTATTTTAATCAGTCACAGAAAAAATGATAAAGATATTATTAATTCGGATAGATACGCATATACTGACATTATCAACACATCAGGATATCTTGAGAATTTAATAGACAATGATGAACTTGATGAATCGCTTATTATTTCAGAACTTATAAACGATGACACTATTAAATCAAATGCAAAGAATGAACAAGCAGATGAAAGAATAAACGCATTAAACGAAAACCCGCTTATTATTAACGATACTGCAAATAATATTACTATTACCGAAGATGACATCATTCAATACCTGCTTGAAGAAGATGAATCAGACGACTTATTATATTAATAACAAAAAAAAACAGATATGAAAACCATGAAAATTTTCTGCATGATGATTACAGCAATCATTTTGCTTACTCAAACCCGCACTGTGGCACAGGATGAAAAAAGCTTTGAAAAGAAAAAAGAAAAAATTGAAGCTCAGAAAGTGGCATTCATAACCACTAAACTCAATCTCACCACTGAAGAATCGAAAAATTTCTGGCCGGTGTACAATGAATATGAAACAAAGAAAGAAGCCATCAGGAAAGAATTTAAAAGCACGTATAAACTCGTGGCTCAGGATTCATTGACCGAAACACAGGCCAAAGAGCGCATTACCGCTGAATTAAAAATGGAACAGGATATTCTTGACCTTAAATTGGAGTACAATACTAAATTCCAGACCGTACTACCTGCCACAAAAGTCCTCAAACTGAAGAAAGCTGAACTGGAATTCAAAAAGGTTCTGCTGAAAATGCTGAAAGAAACGCCAAAGAAACCGCTGAAGTAAAAACGAAATTCATTGAAACTTGTTGAAATTAATAGAAACTTATTGAAACAATAAGAAATTTGCAGAAACAAATAATACCAGGAATGATATCTTATAAACTACTCTCGGAAACGAGAGTTTTTTATTTCTATTCATTACATTTGCAAAAATGACATAAGAAATAATTTACGAATTACGATTTTTGATTTAAGATCTTCTTACTTCTGAAATCAACAATCGTTAATGAAAATAAAACACCTTAACCCAAATAAATAAATTCATGAAAACATCCGTTGAAATAAGTTACTATCCTTTAAACGAAGAGTTCATCCCTCTTATTAAAAATTTCATTGAAAGAATTAATACTTATCCGAAACTTATGGTGCGCACCAATACCATGAGCACGCAGATATTTGGGGAATATAGCGATGTGATGAAAGCGCTTACCAATGAAATAGAAAAATCGTTTGACTTGCCCCATTCCATATTTGTAATGAAAATCATTAACGCCGACCTCGAGAAATTTTGATCAACAGTTTTATCAGTTGGGTAATTGAACATTACATCGAAATCATCGGTGTAATATCCGGCATTGTCGGCGTATGGCTTACCACAAAACAAATTATATGGTGCTGGCCTGTGGCCCTGATCAATGTTTTACTATACATCTACATTTTTTTTATTGCAAAACTTTATGCCGATTTTGGCCTGCAGATATTTTACCTTGTAATGACACTCTACGGGTGGTACAACTGGAAATACGGTGGGAGAAACCATTCTACACTAAAGGTAAGCAGAGCAGGAAATAAATTAATCATTATTTACCTCATTATCGGAACATTTTCATTTCTATCAATAGGTTACATTCTGCATAAATATACCGATGCAGCATATCCTTACTGGGATTCGTTTGTAAGCGTATGGGGAATAATAGGAACTTTCATGCAGGCGAAAAAACAAATTGAAAACTGGATAGTATGGATAATAATTGATATGAACTGTGTTGGTATTTATTTCTGCAAAGAACTATATCCTACGGTTGCATTGTATTTTATTTTTACTTTGCTTGCAGTTATTGGCTATTATAAATGGAGGAAGGACCTGATAAAAATACATTAATCCTGAAAGTGGCCATTACCGGCCCCGAATCAACAGGAAAATCAATGATTGCTGAGCAGCTGGCAAAGCATTTCAATACTGTTTGGGTACCAGAATATGCCCGTGAATATATTGATAAATTAGATCGCAAGTATGAGAAACAGGATATTTTAAAAATCGCCAAAGGGCAGTTGCAGCGTGAAGAAAAAATACTTGATAAAGCCAACAGATTTTTATTTTGCGATACAGAATTTCTGGTAACAAAAATATGGAGTGAACACGCGTATGGCAACAGCGATCCATGGATAAAAAATATGTTCAAAACTCATACCTACGACCTGTACCTGCTGATGAACATTGACCTTGCATGGGAATACGACACTCAGCGGGAGCATCCGCAAATGCGCGAATATTTCTTCAACTGGTATAGCAACGAATTAGAAAAAAATACCTTCCCATTCATTGTCATTTCGGGAACAGGTGATGAAAGGCTGAAAAATGCAATAAAAATGATCCATTCTTTTTTCAAAATTTAACACCAGGCAATTAAAATCCTTCTTATATTTGGAAAAACCTTTCCATATGAAAAAAATATTCTGTACTCTTTTACCGGCTTTATTTTTTCTGAATTCGTATTCTCAGCCCGTAATCGACAAAAGCGATATGCCCGTTGTCAGCGACACTATAAGGTTAAGTATTACAGACAACGATAATGGAATTGATTATACTCTGACCGATGCAGATTACACCTGGGATTTTTCTACCTTAACTGAGCAAAGTCAGCGGGTAGACACTTTTGTAAGTGTCACAACAGTTCCTTTACTTTACCAGATCGATTTCAACAATCCGTTAGATACCACACATAAAGCGAGTGTAGCTCAGCCACAGCCCGACATTACCCAACTGCCCAACGTACAGTTCACTGAAGTCTATGATTTTTTCAGGGCATCCGATTATACTTATACTCAGGTTGGAAGAGGTGCAAAGGTTAACTCTATTCCTACGCCCATAAAATATAATGATCCCGATTTACTGTATACATTCCCGCTTATTTTTGGTGCATCCGATTCATCAGAATATGAATATCATCTTGATATTCCAAACCTCGGATATTATGGCGAAACCAAGAAACGGGTGAATGTGGTCGACGGATGGGGAACCCTCATCACTCCTTTCGATACTTTTCCTGCTATCCGTGTTTTCTCTACAAGTTATATTCATGATACAATTTACATGGACACGCTGGGCATGGGGTTTGCCCAGGACAGAACCGAACTCGAATACAAGTGGCTTGCTGATACCATTGGTTTACCTGCGCTCCGGGTTATCAAGCGCAGCGGCGGCGGCAATAATGTAAGCCTTGAATACAAGCATAAATTCCCTGCAGGATCAGGTATCAGCGATTTCCCGTATACGCTGACCTTTTTCAGCTTATACCCTAATCCGGCTGATGCTTCTTCAAAATTATATTTTGCATTGGCAAATCCTTCACATGTAACTATCGATATTCTTGATGCCACTTGCAGAAAAATTTACTGCGTTGCTGACAGGGATTTTCCAAAGGGATTTTCATCTGTTGATTCCGGCAGTCAGATTACTTCTTTGTCAAAAGGAATGTATTTTATTAAAATCAATGCCGGCAGCAATTTCAAAACACTGAAAATTCTTGTGCAGTAAACCTTTTTCAAGCTTCAAAAAAAAACTTAGATTCTTGAATTCCATCATAAAAGATCGTTAGGTGATTCTTACCTGCATTATTCATAAGTTGTTAATAAAAAAAAAGGAAAGCATGTTGTAATTCATTGATATTCAATATCTTTGAAGTGCTAAAACAACCGCTTTCCCATGGATAAAAATACAAAAAAAACAAATTCAAAAGGTTCAGACGA
>JAZDMF010000092.1:0-26760 GCA_043801235.1 Bacteroidota bacterium
CGAAAACAGCAGCAGCCAGAAGTGAACGCGCCGAAGATATAAGTCCTGTAAGGTGTATGCGCGCTTTGCTGCTGTTTCCGAGTAACTGTACAATTTTTTCTGTACGCTCATCCTTCCGGTATGCGGAAAGGATTTCCTCGCTTTTCACGGCACGAAGTTAATAAAATAAAGTAAGAAATAAGAAGACAGAATGCAGAATGCAGAGTTCAGACTACCTGCGGTAGTTAATAAGGAGGAACTCACATGATCAGACTTAAAATTGCTGATGTGTAAAATTAAAGTAATACGTTAATTGTGTCAGGTTTTGCAATAATCAGAAAAGAATTCTGAAGATGTTTTTCAATCTCAATCCAGAAATTTTCAAAATAAAAATGAAGTTCTTTGATCGTTTGATTCCCTAACTGAAAATAAACTATTTTGGGAGGGTTTTCTGACAAAATAGCTCTTGAAAAAAAATCAGTATCTTTCGTAAGTATTACCAGTTCTTTTTCAATTGCATAATTCCAAATCTCTGTATCTGTCATGCAGGGATTGATATCCGTTACATGTATAAATTTTTCAGAATTAAAAAAACTGGAATATTTGGGCAGGTTTGCATCCACGAGAAATTTCATACAAACATGTATATTTATGCAACCAGAGGAAAACCAAAAATTCCTTTATCGGCTGTAAGCGCCCCAAATTGGAGACATGCTGTTATATCTTCCGGTTGAAGTGATGGATAAGCTTTAACAATGTTTTCAAATGTTTCGCCTGCGGCAAGATATTCCAAAATAGTCTTTACCGTAATCCTCATTCCTCTAATTACAGGCTTCCCGTTACAAATATCGGGATTGACAGATATGCGATCAAGATAGTTTGTCATAATTTTTTTTACAAAGGTACTGAAAAAAGACAAAATTATCGGTTACATAATATATTTTGTTTTCTTTAGAATTTCATAAACATTGAGGATTTCCTCAGATTTCACGGGGCAAAGATAAAAGAAAAATAAATGCAGAAGTCAGAATGCAGAATGCAGAGTTCAAAATTCAGAATGCAGAAGTGAAATTCACAGAAACTATAAAAATTCAGAATGCAGAGATCAGAATGCAGATTTTAAAATGCAATTTCATTCCCACCATATCGGGTACGGATTTTATTTTACCCCTCTGTCAGCATAAAAGGCTGACATCTCCCCCTACGAGTAAGGGGAGATTATAAGGTATTTTTGATTGTTTCAAATTCTCAAAAGGCGAGACACAAGTAAATAAAATTTGAATTTTACCTTGGTTCATCTTCCTTGCTCGCAGGGAAGACAGGAGATGCCTGCCTGAATGACGTAGTCGGGCAGGGGTATAAAAATACAAAATTCAAATTTTATTGCTTGAAGATAATCCCTCGATAAACTCAGGGTAACATTACTACCATTGACGTATTTTTCTAAATAACTAACATTGAACGAAATAAATAATGAATAATGAATAACGAATTTCGAATATCGAACTTGAATAAAACGTCATTTATTAATAGGAGCATTAATTAGGACGGTATAAAAAATATTATTATCTTTGCTTCATGAAAAAAGAAGCAAAAAAGAAAAGAGGCACAGTTGATTCGCAAGAAACAATACGAATCAAGGTTGTAGAGTTTTTAAAGAATGGATTAGGGACTCAAAAAGAAGCAGCAAAGGTATTTGGGATCAATGAGCGATCTGTTAACCGCATCATGTCAAGATATAAAGCCAGCGGAAAGCGTTCATTGCAAAATAAAAAAAGAGGAGTCAGGGGAGGAAAGAAACTTACAGGAACACAAGCTGCTGAGGTAAAAAGGATGATCAAAGATAAATTACCCGATCAGTTGAAACTACCTTTTGGGTTATGGACAAGGGAAGCTGTGAAGCAACTAATCATGGAGAGATACGGAGTGTCGTTATCAAGGTGGCAAATAGGAAGATACTTGAAGACTTGGGGATACACCCCTCAAAAGCCAATAGCCAAAGCATTTGAACAAAAGCCGCAACGGGTTAAACAATGGTTAGAAAAAGAATTTCCGGCCATAAAGAAACGAGCAAAGAAAGAGAATGCGGTTATCTATTTTGGAGATGAAACAGGGATGCGTAGCGACCATCACAGGCAGAAGCTATGCGCCCAAAGGAAAAACGCCGGTAATAAAAAAGACAGGACAACGGTTTTCATTAAATATAATTTCGGCCATCAGTAATCGTGGTCACTTACAATTTATGATCTTGGATGGTTCTTTTAACAGTGAAGTATTTGAAATCTTTTTGACACAAATGATCAAGTATGGTCGACAGAAAATATTTTTTATTACAGATGGCCATCCTGCCCACAAAACAAAAAAACTCTATGTGTGGTTAGAAGAGAATAAACACAGGATTGAAATCTTTTTTCTTCCACCGTATAGTCCTGAGTTGAATCCGCAGGAATATGTCAATCAAGATGTCAAGACCAATGTTATAGGAAAGAATAGACCTATTAACAAGGCTCAGATGAAAAACAATGTGGAGGGTTTTATGAAAAAAAGAAAGAAAAATAAAATGCAAGCACAAAAGTACTTTCACGAAAAGCACGTCAGATATGCTGCATAAGAATTTTATAAGACTTAATTGATGACCCGATTAATATATTGTTTTTTTTGTAAAAAATTACTCCTCAGCCTGACAATCCCGCTTTATTAATAATTTGGAATGCATCATTTTGTTTACATGCAAAAGAAAAAGGTTCAGTCCTTGATCAGCTTTTAATTGCTGCCAATGAACCGAACCTTTTCATGAATCTTAATTCATTAAAATATTACCAGGTTATTATTACCTGTCCATTACCTGTTTGAACACCTGAAGTATTGCTTTGGCTTGTGCCGGAGTTGTATGAACCGCCACCACCGCCACTTCCACCACCAGAATATCCACCACCAGAACCATATGTTCCACAGTTATACATCTCACCACCGCTTCCGCCACCAAATCCACCTGCTCCGCCATAACTTCCACCATTGCCTCCATTTCCAGAATTTATATAACTTTTCCCACCTCCGCTACAACCAGCATCGATGCCATTACTATAGAAACCACCACCACCTATTGATGTTCCACCAGATCCACCTGTACCAGCACCAGAACCTCCTCCGGAAGTTGTTATTAACCCTGCATTACCACCTGTACCGCCACCACCGGCAATGATTAATGGAATATTATTGTTATCTACAATAAAAGTTCCTCCTCCACCTCCTGCTCCATTTGCATCTCCTCCTTTTTGTCCTACCAATATTTTAATAACCTGCCCAGATGCTACAGAAAAAACACCCTTCATCCTTGCGCCAAAACCACCAGTACCTGAGTACCCGCTTCCCCCTTGTGCACCCCATGCTTCAATTGTGATATTAGTAACACCTGTAGGTACTGTAAATGTTTGTATAGAGCCATATTGACCTGAGCTCGTTGCTAAAAAGTACCCGGCATCTGTTAAATTAACTACCAAGTTTGATGTACTGCTCTGACTCAGGCAATCATTGCTGGCCGTTACACTTATGGTACCACTTACCGTACCTGAGTAATTCACAGCAACAGAAAGGGATCCTTGCCCTGAAATAATCGTCATTCCGCTTGGAACAGTCCAGTTATATGTGGCAGCTCCTACAGATGTAACAGAATAAGTTCTAGTGTTCGTTCCCGAAATGATAGTTTCTGTAATTGAGCTCAGCGTTCCGAGAGAAGATGCCGTGGCCGGTGTAATTGCCAGCGTGCTTGCTGTTCCGGCTGTAATACAAGAATTGTTCACTGTAACGCTTATATTTCCGCTGGCTGCACCGCAAGAAAAACTATACCATACTGAATTTGTTCCTGTACCTGATATAATTGAAGCTCCAGCCGGTGCCGACCAATTATAAGAGGTCGCTCCGACAACAGGTATTACAGTGTAATTTATTGCAGAACCATAGGCAGGAGAAACAGAACCCGCTATTGTTCCGGGTGTGGCAAGTGTGGACGCTACAGTAACAGCAAGAGTGCTTGCAGGAGTTGTAGTGCAGGAATTGCCCGCAGTTACACTAATATTCCCGCTAACTGCGGTGCATCCATAATCCACTTTAATAGAATTGGTGCCTTGTCCAGAAGTAATGGTACATCCAACCGGTACCGACCACGTATATGACGTTGCTCCTGTAACAGGTGAAACTGAATAAACTAAACCAGATGTTCCTTTTGGAACAGAAGTAAGCCCGGCAATAGTTCCAGGTGTTGCAAGAGAGCCGCTCATTGCATAGGAAAGCGCACTTGGAGCGCTGGACCCAAAGCAGGTACTATTTGCAATTATACTTATGGTACCGTTAGTTGGAGCAGTACATGAAAAATCAACCGTGATCAAAGAAGTTCCCTGCCCGGAAGTAATTGTAGCTCCAATTGAAACGGTCCATGTATAAGAAGAAGCTCCGGCTACAGGTATAATAAAATAAGGAACTCCAGTTTGTCCGAATACAGGCGCTTGTGAGCCATAAACAGCTCCGGGTGTAACTAAAGCACTTCCAAGCGTAATTGCAAGTGTTTGTGCAGAACTAGTTGCCACGCATCCGTTACTGGCCGTAACACTGATATTGCCATTCGTTGCACCACATGCATAATTGACCGTGATGGCAGTGGTACCCTGTCCTGAAATTATGCTTACCCCGGTACCTGAATATGACCATGTGTATGTTGTAGCTCCAGTTACTGCTGCGATAGAATAAGTTATACCTGTCTGTCCTTGTACAGGTATTTGTAATCCGCTTATGGTTCCCGGAGTGGCAAGGGCTGTTGTGGTTACTGTAACTGCAAGTGTTCGGGCAGGGCTGGTTGGTACACATGCATTGCCTGCTGTAACACTAATTGTTCCGCTTGTTACGCTACAGTCGGTATAATCAACCGAAATGGAAGTTGTTCCCTGACCTGAAGTGATAATACAATTTGCTGGCACTGTCCAGGTATAAGTAGTAGCTCCTGTTACTGCTGCTATACTATAAACAACGACAGGAGTTCCTCTTGGGACAGTAGAAAGTCCTGTTATTACCCCGGGCTGAGCTAAAGTAGTAGAACTTAACGCAAAAGACAAACTAACTGGCGATGTACTAAGGCAGGCATTGCTTGCAGTAACTATTATGGTTCCGTTGGTAGCGCTGCATGGGAAATCAACACCAACGGCAGTAGTTCCCTGCCCGGATGAAACAATAGCATCACCGGGTACTGACCATGTATAAGTGGTAGCACCTGTAATTGCAGCTACTGAATATGGTGTTGCTGTTTGTCCATACAAAGGTGAGGTAGTTCCGGTAATCACACCAAGTGATGCCAAACTGGAAGTGATGGTAATGGCAAGAGTAGAGTTAGTACTAGCGTTGCCGCAGGCATTACTTGACTTAACAGTTATATTTCCACTTACCGCATTACATGAATAATCTACTGTAATTGAAGTAGTACCCTGACCTGAGGTAATAGTGGCACCTGCTGGAACGACCCATGTATATAAAGTAGCTCCAATAACCGGTGAAATAGAATAGATGAAGCCTGAGCTGCCTTTAGGTATTGAAGCAGTGCCTGTAATTCCTCCGGGTTGGGAAGGAGCAGCATTTACTGTTATTGCCTGAGTTCTGGCAGTACTGGAACCGCAGGTATTATTGGCAATAACACTTACATTTCCGGATACTGCGCCACAGGAATAATCAACAGTTATTGATGTAGTTCCCTGCCCAGAAGTAATGGCGGCACCTGCAGGCACTGTCCATGTGTACGAAGCAGCTCCTGTGACAGAAGAAATTAAGTGTATTACATTTGACATCCCTTTGGGAATGCTGGTAGAAGGAATTGTTGTTATTCCTCCGGGAGTTCCTGGAGTATTAGTAGTTATTGTTATGTTTAAACTGCTGCCGCCGCTTGAGCCGCAGGCATTGTTAGCTGTTACCAGAATATTTCCGCTTCCCACGGTGCATCCATAATCAACCCAGATAGAAGTTGTTCCCTGTCCATAAACAATAGTAGCGCCCAGAGGAACTATCCATGTATAGGAAGTAGCACCCGCAACTGCAGCAATAGTATAATTTATTCCTGTGCTTCCCTGTGGTATGGAAGCAAGTCCTGTAATGGTTCCGGGAGTTGAAAGAGCGTTTACTGTTACCGCTAAAGTTCTGGCAGTGCTTGGTCCTATACATGTATTTCTGGCGGTTACACTAACATTTCCACTGGTTGCATTGCAGGCATAATCTATAGCAACAGAATTTGTTCCCTGACCTGAGGAAATTGTTCCTCCTACTCCGGTATACGACCATGCATATGATGAAGCCCCGGGTACTGCTGCTATTGAGTATGTAACACCTGTTATTCCCTGTGCTACAGAAGTAATTCCTGTAATTGTTCCTGGTTGTGTCATGGTTCCGCTTAGCGTAATAGCTTTAGTACTTGGTGTTCCTGCACCTATGCAGGAGTTGCTTACTGCTACACTAATATTACCGTTTGATGCGCTGCAGTCAAAATCCACAAGAATGGCATTCGTTCCCTGTCCTGACGTAACTGTTGCTCCGGTCGGAACAGTCCATGTATACACAGTAGCTCCGCTAACCAATGCAACAGAATATGGAGTTGATGTTTGTCCAAATAATGGAGTTGCCGTTCCTGTAATTGCTCCGGGAGTAGCAAGAGTTCCTGTAATAGTAACTCCAAGTGTTCTGTCCGCGCTGGGTGTGCTGCATGAATTACTTGCATTCACTGTTAAATTTCCATTTGTTGAGCCGCAAGCAAAGTCAGCAGTTATTGAAGTACTTCCTTGCCCTGATGTAATTGTGGCTCCTGTGCCGGTATAAGACCATGTGTATGTGGTTGCCCCTGTTACAGTAGCAATTGAATAGGTTATACCTGTGCTGCCCTGCGGTACGGAAGTGATTCCGGTTATAGCTCCGGGTTGGGCAGGAGCAGGACTTACTGTCACTGCTAAAGTTCTCACCCCGCTGGCGCCACAATCGTTGTTTGCTGTTACGGTAATGTTTCCTGAAACAGCTACGCATGTATAATAAACAACAATTGAATTGGTTCCCTGGCCGGATGATATGCCGGCCCCTGAAGGAACTGTCCATGTATAGGAAGTAGCTCCGGGAACGGTAGGAATTGTATAGGACATTCCCGAAATCCCGGCAGGTAAACTATTTGTTCCTGATATTGCTCCGGGTGTAGCCGGTGTGCTGGTGGTAATGGTTATCGACATACTGTTGGTCCCGCCTGAACCACAGGTATTGCTTGCCGTTACGCCAAGGTTCCCGCTTAACGCGCCGCATGCGTAATTAACAAGAATGGAATTGGATCCCTGTCCTGATGAAATTATTGCTCCGGATGGAACCGTCCATGTATAGGTAGTAGCACCGGGAACGGCAGGTACTGAATATGCAACTCCTGTTTGAGGATAAGTAATTATCGCAAGTCCATTAATAACTCCGGGTGTAGCAATGGAAGATATATTTACTGTAAGTGTTCTTGCAAGACTTTGTCCGCAAGAATTATTTGCAACAACAGTGATCAATCCGGATGTAGCACCACAGGCAAAGTCAATAGTTATTGAAGTGCTTCCCTGCCCTGAAGTAATTGTTCCTAAAGTTCCAGGGACAGTCCATGTATAAGAAGTAGCGCCGGTTACAGCCGCAATGGAATATGTGATTCCCGTTTGCGGAGGTACGAGGGGCGTTGTTCCGGTTATTACACTAGGCTGTGCAAGAGTAGATATCATGATTGATTGTGTCTGTGCAGGACTTGAGCCACCGCAAATATTATTAGCAGTTACTGAAAGGTTACCGCCAGTTGCTCCGCAGGCAAAATCAATTGTGATTGTGTTAGTTCCCTGGCCGTTAATAGTGGCGCCGGTTCCGGAATATGTCCATGTGTAGGAAGTAGCTCCCGAAACGGCAGTAATTGAATAAGCAACGCCTGTTTGTGGAGGAAGCAATGAAAAAGTTCCGGTAATTACACCAGGTTGTGCTGGTATTGGATTTACTGTAACACCCACCGAGGAGGAGGAGGAACAGTTGCCAAGTGTCGCTACAACATAATATGTTCCGGCGTGAGATAACTGAACACTAGGTATGCTTGGATTTTGGATATTCGAGAAATAATTATTAGGCCCGCTCCATGTATAGCTTGCTCCGGGAATAGTGGTAGCAGAGAAATTTAATGTGCTGTTAACACATACCGGAGAATTATAACTTGCTGAAGTAGGTCCTAAAGATGGAGTAACAGTTGCAACTGTTGAGCTCGGAAGAGAAGTGCAACCATCCAGCGCAGCTGAAACATAATATGCACCGCTTGCAGCTGTAGTCGCACTCGTGATGCTGGGATTCTGTAGAGGAGAGGTAAAACCATTCGGACCTGTCCAGCTATACGTTGCACCGGGTATTGTTGCAGCAGTAAGTTCAAGGGTTAAACCTGCGCATATGGGGCCGTTATTACCCGCAACAGGTATAAAGCCGCAATCAGGGCATATTTGCCCCCATGAAGATCCATTCCATACATTAAAGCAGTTTGTAGTTATATTATATATCTGCAAACCTAAGGCGGGGCTGCTAATTAAGTCCCTTTCTGCAGTAGTCATGCGGGGTATTAATATTCCGCTTGTTGTAGAAGAAATATCTAAAACGGCATTAGGACTTTGAGTACCGATACCGACATTGTTTCCATCATTATAAAGTAAACTATTGGCAACCCAATCCGTTCCATCATGTCTTAGTGTTTGTCCGGTTGTTCCTACAACAAGAGGGCCTGTTGCACCTGTCAAACCTATATCGCCCTGAATCCCTTGTTCTCCTGTTGGGCCTGTAACACCTTGTATTCCCTGTAATCCTTGATCGCCAGTCGGGCCTGTAACGCCTTGAACTCCCTGTAATCCCTGATCGCCAGTTAATCCTGTTTCGCCTTGAATACCTTGCAATCCCTGATCGCCAGTCGGGCCTGTATTACCCGTCAATCCTGTTTCGCCTTGAATACCTTGTGCCCCTGTTTCACCTGTTGTACCTGTGGCTCCTTGTATTCCCTGTAATCCCTGATCGCCAGTCAATCCTGTTTCGCCTTGAATACCTTGCAATCCCTGATTGCCAGTCGGGCCTGTAACGCCTTGAACTCCCTGTAATCCCTGATCGCCAGTCGGACCAGTGACACCTTGTATTCCCTGTAATCCCTGATCGCCAGTTAATCCTGTTTCGCCTTGAACTCCCTGTAATCCCTGATTGCCAGTCGGGCCTGTGACTCCTTGTATTCCCTGTAATCCCTGATCGCCAGTTGGGCCTGTGACTCCTTGTAGTCCCTGCAATCCCTGATCGCCAGTCAGTCCTGTATTACCCTGAACTCCTTGTGATCCTGTGGGACCGGTTGGCCCCATTATAACCGGAAGATCCTGCCAATTGGCAACTCCTGTGGCATCAGATGTTAATACTTTTCCTACAGCAGGTGCACCCCCTTGTATAGTCAACTGCCCAGCAAAGGTTGCATTTCCATTTTTATAGAACGTGATTGCATTCGAACGTGCTATGGTGCTCGTTCCGTTTCCTATAATGAAAACAGGATCCGTAGCTACCCATGTCGTTGAATCGCCTGCTGCTATATTGAAACGGCCTATAGCCATGGATGCAAATGCCTGTGCCCTGGTGTCTAGTCCCCCTGCATATGAGTAACTTCCCGATGCCCGTGTTGTGATACCTGATGCCGTTGAATAAATTCCATTCGCTAAGGTTTTGTATCCTGTTGCCATCGAAGCTTCTCCATTCGCCCTTACACTCCTGCCTATCGCCAGTGAATAATCTCCATACGCCATGGAGCCTGTACCTGCTGCAAAAGAGCCTGTATTATTGGCTATCGTGTTTGCACCAAAGGCCATCGAGAAATTGCCCCTCGCTGCTGTTGTAAATCCTGCCGCATACGAATACATTCCCGATGCTACGGAACTTACTCCCGATGCAAAGGCTGCTGTATTTGTAGCTGAAGTATTGTTCCCGAACGCTGTTGAATACGACCCTTTCGCTTTGGATTCCCGCCCAAAGGCTACTGAGTAAAATCCCAGTGAATCAGCATCCCAGTTGGGGCCCGTTACCATTCCTGCCCGTAACGCATATTTCGACGGCACCCACATAAAGCGTGTACCTGCTCCTGATACAGGGGTTACTCCCGTAGTACCCGAGAACAACACACTTCCGTTGTTCACCTGGAATTTTGCCACTGGTGTAGTGGTGTTGATGCCTATGTTCGTGCCATCATTGTACAGCAAGCTCGTCGCTACCCAGTTTGTTCCGTTGTTACGGATTGTTTGTCCGTTGATGCCATTGGGTAACGTATCTTTAAATACTGTGCTGTTGCCTGATGACTTCGCGTAAAGCGCATAAGGAACACTCAGAAGTTCCGATGACCCTATGTCAGTATAACTGCTGCCACCTGTAACATCAATTTCAACCTGGAGAAACTTTGCTTTCTTTGACCAATCAATAGCACTAAAAGTCATGTCCTCTGCAGGGACACCATTGCCGATTGCAAGAGTTATCAGGCCGAACTGATTTGTTTTCGCAGTTTGCAATTCCTGATATACAATAGTTCCTGAAGCACTGCCTTCATGGATGGTGATACGAAAACTTACCGGCTGGTTCGAAATTACGACACCGTTATAGTCGCGAACTACTGCCTGATAATTGAAACTTTGCGGGGCCTGTGCATTGGTAAGCATGAATGCCAAGCAGAAAATAATAATAAGAAAGGTGGATTTTTTCATGATTTCCTTATTTTAAATTGATGTAAAATCTATAGGATTATTCTCAGATATGTAGAAATTTTCAATATATTATATTTGTAAAATTAAGATAAAAACAATGGAAAACCTTTTTTTACTAAAATCTTTTTAAAAAAAACGACAAATGGAAGAATTTGTTTTTCAAAATAATGGCATGAAAATAATTTTGGATTGGTATAAGAAATCTATTGTTAAGTTAAATCTAAATTATAAGTCATGCAGAGCTTGCCTGCCCGACGAATAGGCGGGTCAAAGCATGACAACCACGGTCTTATCAGGTCATTCTTCGATAAACTCTGAATGACATATGCGTCAATTGACACTGAACATAACAGTAGTTTATTTTATAACGTTCTCTCTTTTGTATTCCCCCATCGCAATTTTATAAACGGTAGCATAAGCCAGTTTTACTATGTTCCAGTAGAGAGTTTGGTTGAGTGTTTCGGGAGTATCAGTAAGCCAATGAAGATTATCGTAGCTATTGGTTGTGACGAAATAAGCCCCCGGAATTCCTTTGTCATGAAAGGCTCCGAGGTCGGCACCTCCACCATTCCATGTTCTTTCAACCATTCGCCTGGTATAATTTTTATCGAGCTCTTTAATAAATTTCCAAAGTTCAGGAGCGCTCTTGCCATTACCAATTTGAATGCTGTCGCCATAGCCAATACAGTCCATATTTATAGCAGCAACAATGCTGTCGGCAGGTACGGGTAAATGTTCGGCTAAAAATTTCGAACCCAATAAACCTTGTTCTTCGCTTGCAAACAAAACGAAGATAACAGAGCGTTTGGGTTTAATTTTTCCTTTCACAAAAGTCCTTGCTATTTCAAGTACTGCAGCTGATCCGGATGCATTATCGTTCGCTCCGGGAAAATAAATTTCCCCTGCCTGCTGACCTACATGGTCAAGATGCGCACCAATAAGAACATACTGATGTTTCAAAGTTGAATCGCATCCTTCAATATATCCGATAAGGTTTTCTGTAATGGCATCAGGATTGTATTTCACGCTATCCTGCAGATCAACCCTAAAACCGGTATTCAATGAAAAAGGTTTTTTAGTGGAATCTATGATCGTTTGCAATTGACTAATAGTATAAGCTGTTTTGCTGAGAATCTCATTTGCTGCATCTATGTTAATGTGAAGCAAAGGCATTTGTAACTGCTGGTAACCTTCCCCATGAAGTGTGCTGCCAATGGGTTTTTGCGGATATTTTTCATTTGGCAATGAAACCATGAGTATAGCCCTTGCCCTGTGTTGCTTTGCTATAAGTGCTTTTGCGCGTTCGTTCGCATCAGGCCAGGCAACTTCACCATTTTTCCATTTCGGGTTTGGCTTAAAGATCATTATTATTTTTCCACGTGCCACATTGGTGCTGTCAAAATCATCATATCCATTATCAGGATCGTAGATTCCGTATCCGCAAAAAACAACAGGGGCTTTCACTGTATCAGAGCCTGTAAAACCACGAAAAACAAAATCGGTTCCCAGTTTAAATTCTTTCTCAATCTTATTTTTTTCATCCAGCAAGTTGAATTTGTACGGTGCTGAAATTTCGTTGCTTTCCACATATAACCATTGATAATAGCTTGAATCGCCCAAAGGTTTAAGTTTAAGATCAGAAAACCGGTCAGCCATGTATGCTGCTGCAAGATCATACCCTGCTGTACCAGGATTCCTTCCCTGTAATTCTTTTGATGAAAGGAAAGTTACAGTTTTCATCATTGTGTCAACACTTAAGTTTTTCATGCCCGGAATCTTTTTCTGAGGGAAAACGATCAGACAAATACCTGAGAAAAACAAAAGCATTAAAATTCTGGTTTTTCTTTTCATGCCAGTAATTTGAAATTATTAAAATGATCAGGCTTCGATCACCCTTCGATAAACTACCATTGACGTATTTTTCTAAATAACTAACATTGAACGAAATAAATAATGAATAATGAATAACGAATTTTGAATATCGAACTTGAATAAAACATTATTTATATTGCTTTTTTTGTAAAAAATTATCCCTCAGCCTGACATTTCTCAGTGTGATATTCTTCAGTCGGACATAACTATACTGTAAACGGTTAAAAATTTAAC
The DNA here is from genome assembly GCA_043801235.1 of Bacteroidota bacterium. GTDB lineage: Bacteria > Bacteroidota > Bacteroidia > Bacteroidales > CG2-30-32-10 > DAOQAK01. Next base: position 12,864 of record JAZDMF010000092.1, read on the forward strand.
TTTTTGTTGAATAAAAATGCTGAATTGTTTTATTGTTAAATTGTTAAAAATTAACCAACAACAGTATGTATAAAGAATGAAAACAACAACTTAGCGAAGCCCCGCCTGAATGACAAAGTCGGGCAGGGATTTCACGAATACATTTAAAAATAAGATATTTTTTTGAGTAATTAAACAATATTAACAATATAGCCATTTAAAGTATAATTATGCTACGGACGTACTACAGGAAAATCATATTTGAATTCATTGATTTCCGGTTTTTCCAGTATGTGCGATAAAAAATGGTGATAACCTTCGGTAAAAGTAAAGTTGTTCGGATGGTAGTATTCATCCGGCAGCAGCAGATTACCGATTGAGCCCATATCAATAGTGGAAGTATGATATTCTTCCAGATCGATTTCGGGAACAATTTCCCGCAATACCGGCATTTTGCCGTATTCCTCGCGAAGTAAAAGGTCAGCAACTTTATCAGCAAGCGTCATGGTAAGTCTGCGGTCATAAGGTTGGCATTCCCCGGAACGGGGATAGTAACCTGTAATCTGCGCTCTTGATTCTATGCCCAACCTCTTATTTATTTCCGAACTTATAATTCCGCTTATTCCTCCAAATCTCGGATGACCGTATTCATCCAATTCAGAACTAGCAAAAACCACATCCGTTTTTCCTTTGGTATCATCGTACCATCTCACACCTTCGGCAACAGCAACAACTATAGCCTTTTTTGTTGAATTTAAATATGCTTCTTTAACCTTTTCGAAAAAAGCTTCTTTCTTTTCTTGTGAAATTTCTACTTCAGGAATCAGCGAAATTTCAGCACCTCCGAAAAATGCAGCACCTGTAAGCCATCCGGCATCCCTGCCCATAACTTCCAAAACACATATGCGCTGATGCGATTCGCAGGTAGTGCGGATGCGATTAGCAAAATCAACAATACCTTTAGCTGCAGAAGGGAAACCCGGACACAGCACTGCTTCAATTTCTTTTCCATTGTATGTATGCATCGTGCGTGTGCGAAGATCATTATCGATTGTTTTAGGAAAACCGATTACCGGTATTCCTTCCATTTCATAAAGTTTTTTTGCAGCACCGTTGGTGTCGTCGCCACCGATTGATACCAAAACATCTATCTTGTATTTTTTCAGGTTTTTCAAAATCTGGGGAACACGGTTTTCGGGATTTTTCTTTGTCGGAAACGGATTGGTACGACTGGATAATAAAGCTGTTCCACCATACCAGCCATCGTAAGGATGATGTGTAAGATTGATGACATCGCCTTCACCAAGCAAGCCTTTCCATCCTTTACGAATGCCGTATACCTGGAAACCCAGCATAGACGCCCTGTTGCGAACTGATTCAATGCTTGAGTTCAGCGCCGGTGTATCGCCACCACCGGTAAGGATTGCCAGTGTTTTTCCGCTGAATAATTTTTTCTTTGAAGCCATAATAAAATTATTTAAGCAAATTTAATTTTTTTAAGTAAACGTTTTGAATAATAAAAAATGTTTCCTCATTATATTCAGAAAGTCAAAACTTTTTCATTTTATTTTATAACTATTTATAATTTTCTCAGCCAATATCTTAGCCAGCTTTATTTTTGATTCCTTAGTCCATCCTGCAATATGCGGAGTAAGAATTACCCTATAGGATGTAGTAAGATATTTCCATGGTTCGGGAAGAGTTTTACTATTAAGCATTTCAAAAGATGTTTCTTCATATTCAATCACATCGAGCACACATCCTTTTATTTTTTCATTTTTCAGGTATTTTACCAGGTCATCCGTTTTCACAACAGGACCTCTGGATGTGTTGATGAGCCAGAAATTATTTTTAAATTTCTGAATAAAATTTTCATTGACCATGTAATGTGTTTCTTCAGCAAGAGGAACATGCAGACTAAGAATATCGGTTCTTTCGAAAATTTCTTCCAGTGAAACTTCTGTCACATATTCATCAGAATAATTGTTTTTATATTTATCGTAAGCAATGATATTTGTTTCAAAACCTTTCAGTCGCTGAGCAAAAGCACCGCCCATATTGCCATAACCAATGATGCCGATTGTTTTTCCTTTAATTTCCTCACCCCTGTTCTCATCGCGCATCCATTTCCCTTCGCGCACCTGCCTGTCGGCCCGCAGCATATTGTTCATCAATGCGAGCAGCATACCCAGGGCATGCTCCCCTAAAGCATCACGGTTACCTTCAGGGGAATTAAAACATTTTATCCCTTTTTTCTCCGCATAAGAAACATCAATACCGTCCATTCCGGAGCCGGCACGTCCGATAAATTCAAGCTTTATTGCTTTATCAATAAATGAATTGTCAATAAATATCCTGCTGCGAATAATAATTCCTGTATATTCATGAATAACTTTTTCAATCTCCTGCTTTGACAATGCTGTTCCATCGCCGCAAACAAAACCTTCTTTTTCCAGTTCCTCTTTCAGGCAGGGATTAACAGTATCGATGATCAATATTTTTTTTATGAGTGGCATATTTCTATTAATGCAAATTTACTGAGTTTTTGAGTCTATCTAATAATTTTATTTTTTTGTAATAAGTTTGAAGAAGATAGTTATATTCAACACCTTCAGTGTTGCACTTAACCGTTATTGTTTTTTTATTCATATTAAATCCCTTCAGGATTTATTTCCTGCTTTTCAAAAACCATAACTGAAGAATTTCTCAGACTGAAATAATTTTCAATGCATGAGGAATAATGCTGAACTCAAGCGGTGAGTGACCCAGTGTTTCTCCATCTACTTCAACAGATACAGGGGGAATTGCATTGACTGTAATTTTAACTCCTCTATATATGTCAACTTTCCGGTGTTTTATAAATGATCCGTCATAAAGGTTCTTCACATTTCTTATCACATCAAATTTTCCGATTTTGTTTATGACAGTCACATCAAATAAGCCATCATCAGCAACCGCATTCGGTACCTGCATCATGCCACCCCCGCTGTATTTGCAAATACCTACGTTCATGCTGAACAGTTTTGTTTTTATTTTTTTATCATCAATAGAGATTTCTGCCTCGACCACTTTATAGGAAAACAGCGAGGTGAAGAGATTCAGCAAATAGAGCAGTTTTCCACTCCTTCCTCTGTCCTTCTGATCATTTGTTTTCTGTACCACCTTTGCATCGAAGCCCAGTCCGGCAGCATTTACAAAAAACCGGCTGATGATTTCATTACCATTACTGCATTTCACAATTCCCACATCCTGGATAAAAACTTTTTTGTTTATAATTGTTTTTATCGCATCATCGTACACAGCGGGTATTCCAAACATGCGGCACCAGTCATTTCCTGAACCTACGGGAATTATCCCGATAATAACATCCGAAGGTTTCTTGCTTTTCAGGATTCCGTTTGCAACTTCGTTGAGTGTTCCATCACCACCAACTGCAATGATTTTTTTATAGCCGTTATCAGCCGCTACTGAAGACAATTCAATGGCGTGTTGTTTTTTTCCAGTGAAGATAAATTCGTAAGAAATATTTTTTTTTATGAGGCATGATTCTATCAATGGCCAGTCTTTGCCTCCCTTTCCGTTTCCTGCATGAGGATTGATGATAATATAACAAGCTTCCTTATTTTCTCCCATTGTTCCTGGATTTTTTCAAGCGTCCGCTTTCCCTGAGTACTTTGGTAAGCAAATATTCAATCTGTCCGTTCGCACTCCGGAATTCATCAGCCGCCCACTTTTCAAGCGAAGCAAAAACATCCGCATCCATTCGCAGGACAAAAGGTTTTTTGTCAGCCATATTCTATTAGTATTATGATCCCGAATTCAGTACAGGTTGTGCAGCTCTTTCGGAACAAAGAACCACCATAAGGTTGCTTACCATAGCTGCTTTCTTTTCATCATCAAGGTTGATAATTCCTTTTGCTGAAAGTTCCTGCAATGCATTCTGAACCATCCCAACAGCACCTTCAACTATTTTAAATCTTGCAGCAACAATAGCCGTTGCCTGCTGGCGCTGAAGCATTGCCCCTGCAATTTCAGCTGCATAAGCAAGGTAGTTAATACGTGCTTCCATTACATTTATTCCTGCAATAGCAAGTCTTTCATGAAGTTCGCCAACGAGATAATTATTTATTTCTTCTCCACCCGAACGCAAAGTGATATTTGCTTCCTGATTTTCCAGGTTGTCATAACAGAATGTTCCGGCCATTTTACGGATGGCTGCTTCGCTTTGTATTTTCACGAAGTTCTCATAATTGTCAACTTCAAAGACTGCCTTATAAGTGTCTTCAACCCTCCACACGAGGACCACGCCGATCATAATGGGATTTCCCATTTTATCATTGACTTTTAACGGAGTGCTGTCGAGGTTGCGTGCTCTTAAAGAAATTTTCTTTTTTACAAAAAACGGATTCATCCAGCAGAAACCGTTTTTCCTGATAGTGCCTACATATTTACCGAACAACGTCAACACAAATGACTCGTTGGGACTTACCGCTCTAAGCCCGAGAAGACAGAACATTCCTATTACCGGCAGAATGGAAACAAAAATAATCAATAAAGGATTCTCACCCAAAGCAGGAAGGATTGCTACTGATAACATCAGTATCAGTCCCAGAAACAGGCCAATATAGCCCGATGACGGTTTGTAATTTTTTTCGTTTGTCATGATTTTTAAATTTAAATTAATATTTGATATCATTTTGATATTGCAATGATATATATCATTATAAAACTGACAAAATATTTTCGTCTTTTTTTTCAAGTACTTTTGCATAAGTATTTATGGCTGATTTCATCAAAGACATATTCAGAAAGGATCACAAGCGGGTTCTCGGGATCAAGGAATTTTTAAAATACATAGGCCCGGGTTTACTTGTAACCGTTGGTTTTATTGACCCTGGCAACTGGGCTTCCAATATTGCTGCCGGTTCTTATTTCGGTTATTCACTTCTTTGGATCATTACCCTGTCGACTATTATGCTGATCATTCTGCAGCACAATGTTGCTCACTTAGGAATAGCAACAGGCTTATGTTTATCAGAAGCTACAACACTCTACACAAAAAAATGGATTTCAAAACCGGTGCTTGGCTCCGCGGTCATGGTTTCAATATCCACTGCCCTGGCTGAAATATTGGGAGGCGCTATCGCTTTACAAATGTTGTTCAACATCCCATTGAAGCTTGGAGCGATTATGGTAACTCTTCTTGTTACATATCTTTTATTTTCGAATTCATATAAACGCATTGAGAAATGGATCATTGGGTTTGTTTCCATTATTGGTATTTCGTTTATTTATGAGTTAACTCTGGTTGATATTCCGTGGCAGGAAGCTGCACAAAGCTGGATACAGCCTTCCTTCCCTCAAGGTTCCATGCTAATAATAATGAGTGTGCTTGGTGCGGTTGTTATGCCGCATAATCTTTTTCTTCATTCAGAAGTAATTCAGAGCCGGCAATGGAATCTTGAAGATGAAAAAGTCATCAAGAAACAATTGGATTATGAATTCGGAGACACCCTGTTTTCTATGATTATTGGCTGGGCTATTAACAGCGCGATGATACTTGTCGCAGCTTCTGTTTTCTATAGCAATCATATAAAAGTAACGGAACTGCAGCAGGCAAAAGAAATGATGCAACCTTTGCTTGGCAATGCTGCTACTATTGTTTTTGCTGTCGCTTTGCTTTTTGCAGGCGTGGCTTCAAGTGTAACGGCAGGAATAGCCGGAGGATCCATATTTGCCGGAATCTATGGAGAGCCATTCAACTTAAAAGACAGTCACACAAAACTGGGAGTGGGAATCACTTTTGTATTTGCATTGCTGGTTGTCTTTTTGATTGGCGATCCTTTTAAAGGGCTTATCATATCACAGATGATATTAAGTATACAGCTGCCTTTTACAATTTTCACCCAGATATACCTTACTTCATCTAAAAAAGTGATGGGAAAATATGTGAACACTCTAAGAACAAAAATTGTTTTGCTGGTCATTGCATCAATAGTCACAATTCTGAATATAGGATTGCTCTTTAGTATTTTCGTATATTTTTAGTAATTATTACTTAACGTTTGCGTCAGACCGACAAAATCATCAACACTCAATTGTTCGGCCCTTTTGCCCCAGATAATATCGGAAGTATCTTTACAAGCGAATGACGATAAAGCATTACGCAGGGTTTTTCTTCGCTGATTGAAGGCTGTTTTTACCACAGATATAAAAAGATTTTCACTGCATTCAAGTTCTTTCACATTATTTCTTTTTATCCTGATAACTGCTGATTTCACTTTGGGCGGGGGAATAAAAACATTTTCGTTTACAGTAAAAAGATATTCTACATCATACCAGGCTTTCAGCAGCACACTTAAAATACCATAAGTTTTAGTTCCGGGACCTGCAGCTATCCTGACTGCAACTTCTTTCTGAAACATTCCCACAACTTCATCTACATTACTCCTGTTCTCTATGACTTTAAAAAGTATTTGTGTGGAAATGTTATAAGGAAAATTTCCAATAATGCTGAAATGCCCTGCAAAAATGGCTTTTAAATCGTGGCGCAGAAAATCAGAACGGATTATATTTTTCTGAAGTTCCGGATACGTGTTCTGAAGAAAGTCAACAGACTCATGATCGATTTCAATAATTTTTAAATTTATATCCGCAATATTTTTCAGATATTTCGTCAATACGCCAGTACCTGCGCCTATTTCAAGAACATTTTTATTTGACAGAGTCAGAAAAGAAATAATTTTCCGGGCAATATTTTCATCTTTCAGGAAATGCTGGCCAAGGTGCTTTTTTGCGCGGACCGGATACATATGGATTTATGAAGTACGATTTATGGACAAAGATTACATAGCATTATAAATATGAATATTTATAAGTATGTGTAGAGTACAGGCTGTTCTTCTTTCTGTACCAGGAAAAAGATGTGACAAAACCCTGGGCATTGTATTGGTATTCCGAATGATTGACCTGCTCCCCCTTATGATATCCCATAGTGCTTATCAGGTTATGGCTGCTATCGTACATATAATGATATTTATAATTTTCTTTTCCTTTCCTGTAGTAAATAACTTCCTGCAAATTCAAAGAACCCGGAATGCATTTAAAGGAGTATGTACACATATCCTTACTGTTATATGTTGCATACTGAATAAGCACTTCCTCCTTATCATACACATATACAATCCTGATTGCTTTTCCTTTTTCATCGAACTTCCGTTCGGTTACCGTTTTGTTTCCCGAACTGTCTGTTTCAACTTTCTTACAAACATCTGTAGTGTCCTTGTGTTTGGCCTGGAGTTCCCCTTCGGGCTTGCATTCGTAATTCCATGTGTGGATAATTTTTCCTTTGGCATTATAAATGACCGATGATTTTTTTGACTTATCAGGGTAGTATGTATATAACCATTTCCTGTTATAATCGGCACTTCCGTTTTTATAATAATAGCTTTCAATAATTTTTGTTGAATCATATTTTGAAATAGTTTTCGCTTTTATTTGTTCTTTTTTATAATATGCTTCATCCTTCCTGTTTCCAAGTGTATCAAAATTGAAAATAAATTTTTCCATTTCTTTTCCCTGCTCTTTTGAATATGTTTTTGAAAGAATTTTATTCTCGGGCGAATAAGTATATAAATATTGACTTCTCGTCTTTCCGTTTTTTTTATAATAAATCAAAGAAATGCAATTTCCTTTATTATCATAAGTTACTTGTGACTCCACATGCTCTTTTTTTTTGTTTTTAAAGGTTTTAGCATATCCGCTAATTTTGGCATCAGCAATTTTTTCTTTTTCCGTCTTAGAAGTGTATGTCATATCGAAATACCACCATGAGTTTTTTATATAAGCATATTCACTTTTCTGAGCATTGACAAGCAGTGCGAGGAAGAGGATTGCAAGTAAAATGATTTTTCTTTTCATGTAATAACTGTTTAGTATCTGATTAAAAAATATTTTAAAAAGCAAACAGAAAATTGCAAATTATAAAAATGAATTGGTTTCAATATTTCAGTTTATCAGATTTCTGATTTCAGTAAACGGTGTTTGGTTTATTAGTTAATTTAACTTATCACCGGCATTCGATTACTGATAACCGATAACTGATTTTTTTTAATTCACATCATCCCCTCTTAACGTCCTGTACTTTTTCCTCGCTTCAACCACATAAGTGCTTCCCGGGTAATTAGCCATCAGTTTTTCATAGTATTCCATGGCCTTTGTTGTATCCCTGTATTCTGTTTCATAGATGCCTGCCAGTTCAAAAAGCGCGTCATCAGCAAGAATATCATATGCATAATTTTCTTCCACCTTTTTATAATAAGCAACGGCAGAATCGGTCAAGCCTTTAGTGGTAAATATCTCAGCCATTTTGTAATATGCTTCATCAAACAGGGAATGGTAGGTATATTTTGAGAACAGAGAATCAAGCGTAAGCAGCGCTTCATCGTATTTATGACGGAATACAAGCAGATCGGCACGTGAATAAATTCCAAGTGCATCATAGGTGCTGTCCATATCAGAATTATCACTGATAAGTAAAGCCAGGTCCATTGCATCGTTGGCAATAAGTTTTGAAGTTGCTGCTTTCAGCACATCGAGCTGCGCTTTGGCCCATTCGAATTCCCCGATATAGAATGATAACTTTGCATTTTTTAATTTGGCCTGGTGTCCTATGGGCTCATCCTTAAATGCTTTCTCCACCTGAGAATACAATAATGTGGCTTCCCACACTTCGCCTGTCATGAGCAGGATATCGGCCAGTTCCATTTTACATTCGGCGAGCGACTTGGCTTGTGCGGTTTTCAGGTCAAGGGCTTCATACAAGAGTTTGATCGCATCATCGGTTTTGGATGAATAAAACGCCAGCAGATGGGCATAATTCAATATAACAGAAATGGAAGAAGCCGATTTGCCGAGTTCGTCGAGTGCTGACTTATAATCGCTCTCAAGGCTTTCAATATCCTGAATTGTAAAAGTGGATGTGGTAATTTTAAGATATTTTGTGTCGAGAATTTCTATTTTACTGTTCAGGAAATAATTATTCTCTGAACCTTTGTCAATAATGTACTGATAAGCTGTAATAGCAACACCATAATTTCCGTTCGAAGAAGCTGTACGTGCTAAGGTGAATACTCTTTTCCCGTCTTCTTTATTCCTTTTGTCAAGTGCTTTAGCCTGTACCAGCGCTGTTTCAAAGTCTTTCATTTGTGTTGAATACCACAACAGCATTTCCGAATAAAAAGTTTCATCGGGAAAATCCTTTATCCTTTTTAAAAGCACTTTTTTCAGGGCTGCCCCCTGCTTTTCATCTGTGTCATCGGCTAAAATATCCTGCAAAAGATCCTGAACTTTCGTAAGATATTCCGTCTGGTTATATTCAATCAGCGCTACATACTCCTCCATCATTTTCTCGTATTCCACCTGACTGCTGTATATATCGGCCAGCTCAAGGTTGAAGGGATAATAAGCTGTCATCACCTTTCGCAATTTAATATAGGTTTCGATGGCATAACCGGTTTCGTTACGGAGCAGAAAAGCATTGGCTAGATCAATCACATACTGTTTGTCTTTCTGTGCATTTTTTATCATCAGGCCGAATTGCTCTTTCGCCTTATCTTCATCACCTTCTGTCACGAATAGATAGCCCAGGTCAACACCGTATTGGGGAACACTGGTGTTTTTTTTCATCTGCTTCCTGATAATTTTTTCAGCAGTTTTATAATCTTTCAATTCCGTAAGACAGTCTAAATACGAACTATAATAAAGGAAATCCTGTTTTTTATTATACAGTTTTTCATAAAGAACCACTGCCTTATCATATTCTTTATTTTGGAAATACTGGGCTGCCAGTTCTTCATCCGTTCCGTCCTGGCAAAAAGAAAAGGAATTGATACAAAATATCAAAAACAACAGGATGAATAATTTTATTTCTGGTCTGTTCTTCACATCAGTCGTCCTCAATTTCGGTTGGGTTGCTATCCTTGTCAAATTTCCATTCTTTCTTAAGTTTCCCGATCACTTCAGTCACTTCCGGATTCAACGAATCAAGAAGTTCAAGTTTTAATTTTGCTCTCCCTACCGATAAGTTCACTAGTGTTTCCAGTTTAGAAACGAACTCAGATTCGGTCTTAGTATATTCTTTTATTTTTTCTTTCTCCAGATCGCCCGATTTAATATCTTTTTTCAAACTGTCTAATTGGGTTCTTGAAAAGGAAATTTCGGAGTAAAATCCTGGATAATCGCTGATAAATTGTTTCAGCGAACTTTTAACGGCTCCGTAACTTGTCATTATTTTCCAGGTAGAATCTTCCTTCTTATCATTGAAATATTTTTTAAGAAGCTCAATATTGCCAAGATATTCCTTATATTCCTTTTTGATCAATATGGTATCAATTTCTCCCAGTTTATTATGAATGCTGTCAAGTACAATATTCAGGCTGTCGATGGTTTTAAGTTCCGCCCTGTATTTTGATTCATTGCATGAAAAGAAAACTGCAGGCAGGGCCAGGGTTAATGCGATAATAAAATATTTTTTCATAAAAAAATATTAGCTGATTATTTCAAACCCTGTATAATCTTTCAGTGTTTCAGGCATCTTTATTCCTTCTGCTGTCTGATTATTTTCCAGTAATGCTGCTACAATGCGGGGCAATGCCAATGCGCTCCCGTTTAAGGTGTGAGCAAGATTTGTTTTGCCACCGGCATCCTTGAACCGCAGCTTCATGCGGTTCGACTGGAACGTTTCAAAATTGGAAACTGAGCTGACCTCAAGCCATTTTTGTTGTGCGGCCGAATACACTTCAAAGTCATACGTCCATGCCGAAGCAAAGCTCATGTCGCCTCCGCAAAGTTTTACAATGCGGAACGGAAGTTCCAGTTTCCTTAATAAACCCGCAACATAATCTTTCATTTCTTCAAGAGCAGCATACGATCTTTCAGGAGAAGTGATCTGTACAATTTCCACTTTATCGAACTGGTGCAGCCGGTTCAGTCCCCGCACATCCTTTCCATAGGATCCGGCTTCCCTGCGGAAACAGGCAGAATAAGCAGTGTTTTTCACAGGAAGATCTCCCGCTTTTAAAATCATATCTCTGTAAATATTGGTAACAGGAACTTCTGCTGTTGGTATCAGGTAAAGGTTGTCGGCTGAAACGAAATACATCTGTCCTTCTTTATCGGGCAACTGTCCTGTACCGTATGCTGAATCTTCATTCACTACAAAAGGAGGCTGGCATTCGGTATAGCCTGCTGCTACAGCATTATCAAGGAAAAAATTAATCAAAGCCCTTTGTAAACGCGCGCCCTTTCCTCTATATACAGGAAAACCGGAACCTGTAATTTTATTTCCAGTTTCAAAATCGATGATATTGTATTTTGTTGCAATATCCCAATGCGCCAATGCATTTTTATCAAGAACCGGTATCGTACCTTCTTCATGAACTATCAGATTTTCCTCTGTACCTTTTCCTTTCGGAATGGATTTGTGTGGCATATTAGGAAGCAGCACAAGTGTTTCGTTAAGTTCTTCTTCCGTTTTCTGAAGATCTTCAGAAAGTTCTTTGGAAATATTTTTCAGTTCGGCGCTTCTCTCTTTAAGCGTTGCTGCTTCGTTTGTTTTGCCGCTTTTGTAAAGCATCCCGATTTCTTTCGCAATGCTGTTTGCTTCAGCAAGAGCATCATCGAGTTTCTTCTGCGTTTCCCTGCGGGCAGCATCTACCTGTATTATTTTTTCTACAAGTGTTGCAGCGTTGAAATTTTTTATAGCCAGCCTGTCCACTATTTCCTTTGGGTTTTCCCTGATGATTCCGATTTGTAACATTCTTCGTTTTTTTACATTATTGCTTTTGTCATACTGAGCCTGTCGAAGTATGACCTGATTTGTCTTTATTAAATGTCAAAACCGTTTGTAAGCCTTAGGATATGGCTTCGATAAACTCAGCCAGACATTTACTCAGGCTAATAAATTCTATTTTGAACTTTTGAATTTACGAAATACAAAAGTATGGAAAATAAAAAATCTCCCGGAAGATATTTTCGGGAGATTTCATTCTTTAAAAAAAATCTTTATTCCGCAGCAGCCGGAACTACCGAAACATACGAACGGTTGTCTTTCCGTTTGCGGAACTGAACAACACCGTCGGTAAGAGCAAAAATAGTATGGTCGGTACCCATGCCCACGTTTTGTCCGGGGTGATGAACTGTTCCTCTCTGACGTATAATTATATTACCGGCAATCACTATCTGACCGCCATAAATTTTTATGCCCAGGCGCTTGCTTTGCGACTCACGACCGTTATGCGAACTACCGGCTCCTTTTTTGTGTGCCATAATTCAAAGTATTATAAATGTTATTCTTTGGTTTCTGTTTCTGCAGTATCAGCTTTGGCCTTTTTGGTTTTTGCTGTTTTTTCCGCAATATTTTCAATCTGTATCTTGGTCAGCTGCTGGCGGTGCCCTGATGACTTCTGATAGCCTTTTCTCCGGTTTTTCTTAAATATGGTAACCTTATCACCTTTCAGATGTGAAAGAATTCTGGCAGTAACTTTAGAGCCTTCAACGAAAGGTTGACCCACTGTAATTTTGCCATTATTATCAATCAGCATCACATCGCCAAATTCAAGGGAAGCGCCAACTTCTGCTTCCAGGCGGTGAACAATAACCTCCTGTTCTTTTTCAACCCTGAACTGCTGTCCTGCTATTTCAACAATCGCGTACATTGTAATGATTTTTAACGGTTAATCCCCAATTTCATGGTTTAGGGGGTGCAAAGTTAAAAAAAAAATTAAATAAGCAAATGTTTTGCCGACTTTTATTTTACTATTTTTTGATTTTCAGCGTTTTTGATTTCATTTTTTCCCTGTTCACCAGAAACACTCCCGCAAAAATCAGCAAAATCCAGAATATATATTCTTTGTAAAAAATCTCTCCGTCAATCACACCCCACATTATGGCAACTATCGGTATAATATATGCTACCGATGCGGCAAACAACACAGACGAGATTTTGATCATGTAGTTATATAAAATCCCCGCAATGGCTGTTCCTGCTAAAGCAAGAATTGCAACATATCCCATTGCTTTCAGCGATTGTTCATCGGATGCATGATTTATAAAGTCAGTGCCTGCAAGCAGGTAGCCTATCGAAATCATGCCTATTACAATATAAGAAATGACCGTGATGGATACTGCATCTATTTCCTTATAATATGTTTTGACCAGGTTGATATTTGCTGCATAAAGCATTGTGGCAATAATTATATAAATGCCGTAACTGAAATTTTCATCAAATCCTTTGGTGCCAACCGACAGTAACCCCACTGCACCAGCAAGCCCAATAAAAACACCTGCAATGTTGAGCCAATGAGTGCGAAACCTGAAAAAAACGGCACCTATCACAAGTGTAAACAAAGGAGCTACAGAGTTTAGTATACCTGCAACTTCGCTGTCAATACCTTTTTGGGCTTGTGCAAATAGAAATGCAGGTATTCCATTGCCAATAAATCCTGACAATACCAGCAACCATAACCTGTTTCGCGGAACCATTTTCAGCCTTTTCATAACCATAGGCAACAAAATAATAAAAGTGATGCCGATCCTGAGCGCCCCTACCTGCATGGCTGTATACTCTTCCAGCCCACGCTTCATTAATATATATGAACTGCCCCAGGTTAACACCAGCGCTACCATGATAGCCCATTTCAGGATTTTTTTCTGAGAATCTTTCATGAGAGCAGAAAAAGTACAATTTTAGCTAAAACACAAATCATATTTCATTTATCCTGCATTATTCATAAGTTGTTAATAAAAAAAAAGGAAAGCATGTTGTAATTCATTGATATTCAATATCTTTGAAGTGCTAAAACAACCGCTTTCCCATGGATAAAAATACAAAAAAAACAAATTCAAAAGGTTCAGACGA
>JAZDMF010000108.1:0-4591 GCA_043801235.1 Bacteroidota bacterium
GAAACGAAAAATGAGAAAAAACTTAACTATTTGCAAAAGCAAAAACTTGAAACGCAGAAGGAGACCTTTAACCAGGTAATAAAAATATTGCTTGAAAAAAGTATCGCGGATATTGCTAAATATGAAGATTTAATAGAAAGCGACAACGATATCATTGGTCTGCGTGAGAAAGTAGTTAAAACATCTGAATCACAGCTTGAAAATGGAACCATTACTGCAACAGAATATCTTACAGAACTGAATAATCTTTCACAGGCGAAGGTAAATCTTCAGTCGCATAAAATTCAACTTGCAAAAACCAGAGTTGACTATCTGACTTTAAAGGGAAATTTTTAAATGCAGAAGTCGGAGTGAGGAATTTAAATTCTTTGCGTCTTTGCGACTCTGCGTAAAATTTAAGTAATGAAATTAAAAAAATAAAATAAAAATCATGAAAACACACATAATCATTTTTTTCTCCCTGATTTTGCTGGCAGCCTGTAAGAGCAGCAGCGATAAATCTGATGCTTACGGAACCTTTGAATCTACCGAGGTAACAATATCTTCTGAAAGCGCAGGCAAAATAATCTGGGTGAAATTCGAAGAAGGCGAACAGTTAAAAGCAGGCGATACCGTGGCTTTGATAGATACTGTCCAGTTATCGCTGAAACACGATGCACTGATTGCGCAAAAAAATGCCGCATCAAATAAATCAAGTTATATAACAGCCCAGGTCAATGTGCTGGAAGAGCAAAAGAAAACCTCTCAGGTTGAAAAGGACAGGCTTGAAAAACTTTTTAAAGACGGCGCCGCAACGCAACAGCAACTTGACAACATTAACGGAGTAATTGCTGTTTATGACAAGCAGATTTCATCAATAGAAACCACAAACGCGCCTGTGCTCAATGAAACTGAGGCCTACGAAAAACAAATTGCACAGATGAATGACCAGATTGGCCGCTCTTACATTGTTAACCCAATTGACGGCACGGTGCTTACAAAATATTCCGAGGCCAATGAAATAGTAATAGCGGGGAAAGCCTTGTACAAAATTGCCGGACTCGATTATATTTACCTAAGAGTTTATGTCAGCGGGGCGCAGCTACCTTCATTGAAACTTGGACAAACCGTGAAAGTTCTTGCTGATAAAAACGAAAGTGAAATGAAAGAATATGAAGGAACCATAAGCTGGATAAGTTCAACAGCCGAGTTCACACCAAAGATCATTCAGACAAAAAAAGAGAGAGTAAATCTTGTTTATGCGCTGAAAATAAAAGTGAAAAACGATGGAACTTTAAAAATAGGAATGCCGGGGGAGATGAAAATTTTAAATTGAAAAATTGCGGATTGCGAATTTGAAATTTCTTAGTGTTACTATGTGTTCTGAGTGAACTTAGTGGTAAAGAACAGTAGAATCAATTGAATCGGAGAAACAGGGAACCGGAGAACAGGCGATAATGCGAGATAGCGAAGAAGCGAGCAGTAGACAGTACTTAGTCCGCAGTCAAAAACAAACAACGAACGACAATCAAAATAACGTCTGACGTCAAACGAAATTTTAAACTTTGAACGAAAAAACATCCGACATATCAGTAAATATTGAGCATCTGCACAAATCATATAAAAAGGTTGAGGCAGTAAAGGATGTTTCGCTGAGCGTAAATAAAGGCGAGTTGTTTGGAGTGATCGGGCCTGATGGCGCCGGTAAGACGACGATATTCAGGATACTTACAACGCTTTTATTGCCAACAAAGGGTTGCGCTACAGTAGAGGGTTTTGATGTTGTTAAAGATTACAAAAAGATAAGGAATATTGTTGGCTACATGCCCGGCCGGTTTTCGTTGTACCAGGATTTATCGGTCGAAGAAAATCTTGAATTTTTCGCAACTATTTTCGGAACGACTATTAAAGAAAATTATCATCTTGTAAAAGACATATATTCTCAGATCGAGCCGTTCAAAAATCGTCCTGCAGGTAAACTTAGCGGAGGGATGAAACAAAAACTTGCGCTTTCCTGTGCCATGATTCATAAACCGGTTGTTTTATTTCTGGATGAACCAACCACAGGGGTCGATGCCGTTTCGCGCAAGGAATTCTGGGAAATGCTTTTACGGCTTAAAGAAAGCGGAATCACAATTATGGTTTCCACACCATACATGGATGAGGCGAGCCTCTGTGATCGTGTTGCACTAATGCAGGATGGCCGCATACTGTCAATTGACAGACCTGAAAACATTATTAAATCTTACTGCAATAAATTGTACGAAGCAAAATCATCTAACAGTTATAAGCTTTTAAAAGCAATAAAAAAATCAGGTTTTACAGAAGTGGTTTATCCGTTCGGAGAGTTTTTACACTTGGTAATTAAAAAAGAAATTTCAAACGAACAATTTTTGCAACAATTTATTTCAGAGGGGTTCAATAATATTGTTATTAAAGAAACTGAACCAACAATTGAGGATTGTTTTATGGATTTGATGCGATAAACCAGGAATACAAATGGAAACTTAGTGCAATCTCAGTGGACTAAGTGTTCTTAGTGGTAAAGAAAATGAAAGACCAGGAAAAAATAATAGAAGTTAAAAACCTTGTTAAAAAGTTCGGAAACTTTGTAGCTAACGACAACCTGACTTTTGATGTTTTCAAAGGCGAGATATTTGGCTTTCTGGGGGCAAATGGCGCAGGAAAGACCACTACTATGAAAATACTTTGCGGTTTATCGAAACCAACTTCCGGAGAGGTCAGAGTAGCGGGCTTTGATGTTTATAAACAAACTGAAGAAATAAAAAAAAGAATAGGTTATATGAGCCAAAGGTTTTCATTGTACGAAGATCTGACTGTTTTTGAGAACATACGATTTTATGCGGGAATTTATGGCCTGTCCAAAGCACAAATCAATGAACGCTCAGATATATTGTTGTCTAAATTAGGTCTGGCAGAAATGCGTAAGTCGTTGTTGAAATCTTTGCCACTTGGGTGGAAGCAAAAACTGGCCTTTTCTGTTGCACTGATCCATCAACCTAAAATAATTTTTCTTGACGAACCGACAAGCGGAGTTGATCCTATCACCCGCCGGCAATTCTGGGAAATGATCTATGAGGCAGCCAATGATGGTGTTACAGTATTTATTACCACACATTATATGGATGAAGCCGAATACTGTGACCGTGTTTCCATAATGGTTGATGGCTGCATTGAAGCACTTGATAATCCGGGCATGCTGAAAAAACAGTATGAAGCAGAAACGATGAACGAAGTATTTTTAAAAATTGCCAGAAACAAAAACGAAGTTGCATTATGAATTTTTCAGAAAAATATAAACCAGCAGTGACCAAAAGAACACTCTTGTTTATTGCAGGTTGTTTTTGGCTGATTGGCGGAGGCATGCTGATGACAAAGGCGTTAATAGCATTAATTAATATCGATCACATGCTTTCCTTTGAGCTTATTTCCGGAGTTGTTTTTGGAATATGCTTTTATGTTTTTCTTTTTACTGAAATTTCCAAAAAACACATTACGCGCATATCATTGATAAAAGCAGATTTTCCATGCTTTTTTTCATTCTTTAACTTCAGAAGTTATATACTGATGGCCATAATGATAACAACAGGAATAATATTACGGAAAACCAATATTATTGAAGCTGAATATTTATACACGTCTTACCTGGCGATGTCTGTTCCATTAATTCTATCGGCATTTAGGTTTTTCATAGCGGCATTTAAAAATAAAATTCAGGTATGAAAAAATTCCTCGGTTTTATAAAAAAAGAATTCTGCCATATTTTCCGCGATAATCGCACTGTAATTGTGCTGTTCGGAATGCCAATTGTTCAAATCATGCTTTTCGGATACGCCATTAATACCGATTTAAAAGATGCACATATTGCTATTCTTGATCAATCAAAAGATGAAATTACAACTAAACTCACTCAAAAAATTGTTTCGTCAGGCTATTTTAAACTGAATGCTAATCTTTATTCCGTAAGTGATATAGAGCCCAATTTCAAAACAGGAAAAATTAAAGAAGTAATTATTTTTGAAGAGAATTTTGCCAAAAAGCTTAAAAAGGATGGAATTGCAAGCATTCAACTTATTGCCGATGCCTCCGATCCTAATAACGCCAATTTAATTGTTAGCTATACATCTGCCATTATCAATAGTTTTCAGATGGAACTTATTGGTGAACAATTGATGCCATTTCAAATTAAACCACAAGTCCGCATGTATTATAATCCTGAAATGAAAAGCGTTTTTATGTTCATCCCGGGAATTATAACCATTTTGCTTATGTTGGTTTCGGCAATGATGACATCCATTTCTATTGCCAGGGAAAAAGAGCTTGGCACAATGGAGGTGCTACTTGTTTCGCCGCTGAAGCCGGCACTCATTATTGCCGGAAAGGTCATTCCATATATTCTGCTTGCTTTTATTAACTCAATAACAATAATACTTTTAGGGAAATTTATTTTCGGGATGCAGATAGCAGGAAGCTATTTTCTTCTGCTGGCAGTATGTTTGCTTTTTATTACAACCGCCTTATCGCTCGGAATATTTATTTCTACAGTAAGCAAAGGACAGATGACCGCCATGCTTATTTCGTTTGCCGGGCT
>JAZDMF010000144.1:0-2736 GCA_043801235.1 Bacteroidota bacterium
AGGCGAGGAGCAAGTACCATTGCAAAATCAAGCGCTGGAAATGATGCTGGCGAAAAATCAATAGGGACAATAATGTTTTTCATATGTTTGAAATATATTTCTTATTAAATGTATTATAGTTTCAGGCATCAAAAATAGCAATTTGTTATGAACCATAAAGAGGTAATGTAAAAAAACTGATTGTATGCTGTATCTTTACTTCTACACTTCAATACAATGCATTTCGACAGGCCAGCTTCGACAGGCAGTTACATTGAGCATAGTTGAAGTGGCAAATTCAAGCAGTCGTGGAATAGCGAATTACTTCCAATTACTGAGATCGTGATCAAGAATAAACCGAATCATCACATCTCTTACGGCCTGCATTCCTTTTGGGTCAAGATGTTCAATTGTATCCAGCCTGGTATGATAAGAGGGGTCGTTTTTACCCGTAGGGATCGAAATGATACTGACGGCAGGAATACCACCGGATGTAAAACTGGAAGCATCGGTTACTCCGATCCATAGTTTACATTTCCGATAACCAATGCCGCAATTCCGGAAAGCATTTTCCGTTTCCTCAATGAGTTTCATATCGAACAGTCCTGAATTGAAAGGTTCGGCTGTAACAATACGTAACTCCTCCTGGTTTTTTATTGTATCAATGTTCACTGCAGAAGCCTTTTCTTCTTTCAACTCCCTAAAAAAAGCAGCTATGTATTCCTTCGAGCCGAGAATACCAGCTTCCTCACTTCCGAACAGAATGATTTTTAACCTTGTATGACGAAGTCGTCCAAGCGTTCCCTTGTCAGAAAATAACCGGCCCAATTCATCAATAAGCGCAACGCCACTGAGGTTATCAATTGCACCGTCAACAGGCCTCCTGCCCCGCATAAAAAACCAGGTAATGCTTAACGGGTATAGTATAACAAAAACCAGCCAGGTTTCCCATGCATAGGAGCCTTTCACTATTTCAATATCAAGTACCCAATAAGATAGGGCAAACAAAGGAAAAATAATGAACAGAATTCCAGTGGCAACAGTAATTTTTCCGCCAATTCCCTTCAGATAATACCACCACGTGAACTCATAAGCGCTATCTATATGTGCGGACAAGATCAGGGTTGATTTTGCCTCATTAAGTGGCTCTATAATCCCTGTGATATTAGTTGAAGGGCTTTTTTTGTATAAAAAATCCAGCCAGCGCCTGTTGCCCATGAAAACGGCCATTACCAGCATAAGGTTAACTCCTGAAAAAAACAATGCCAGCCTTATATCAAATGGGAACAAGATAAGGGCCAGTAAATGCAATACGCAGAAAATTTTCGAATTAGTGAATTTAGCCTTGACCGGAACAGTGAATTCATGTTTACGAACCTCATCACAAAATGCAATAAATCGCCCGGCCATGAATTCCTGTGCTTTTCTTTCCGATGCGCTACCTGAGGGTCTGGGGCCAAAGCGGGCAATTATTTCATAGATCAGGTCAGTCATTATTTGAGATATGGTGACAAAAATAGGAATTTTTCATTTACCCCGGATATGTTTTCTACAATCACTGCATCTATTGCTATTCGCATTTTGGCAGTCGCACAACAGACAAAAACTGCCACAGTAAGGTCAAACTGTGATACACAGGTTAAGGATGGTCATAATACGGCATGCATGAAATAGCAAGCGCAAAAAAAAAAGTCGAAACAAAACAGAAGAGCATATAGTTTTCATTCAAATTCTTACCTTTGTAAACTCCGTAGTTATCTAAAGTCATAATCATTAAAAAATGACCTTTATGTCAGGAAATTCAACTTATTCAGTAGATTTTGAAAGAGCTTTGCAGATAGGCAGGCCGCCGAATATTAATAAGCTTTTTCCGAATTCCAAAGCGCTCATTGTTAGCGGAAAATATATTGACCGCGCCATGATTAAAAATGGTCGTTCCATTGCTATGGCTGCCAATGGAAGAAACTCCTTTGTGATCAGGGGCGCTATGCGTGCGGCACAGCGTGCAAACGCAGCTCTGATTATTGAGATTGCACGATCAGAAGGCGGTACTTCTGCATATTGTCCGGTGAGCTTCTGGAACATTGCACAACTGGTCGATACTATTGCAAATGAGGAGTGTATTACCATTCCGGTTGCAGTACATGCCGACCATTTTGGAATAAAAAAGGAAAGTGAAATTGCGCAGGCAAAGACGGAAATTGTAACACTTTTTGAAGCAGGTATAACTTCTATTGCCATTGACGCCTCTCATCTGCCCGATGATAAAAACCTGCTTACCAATATTGAGTTATACCCCAGCATTCCCGACTGGGCCGGTCTCGAAACCGAAGTTGGCGAAATTAAGGGGAACCAGGGCTTGTCAACTTCCGAAGAGGCATTATTTCTGATAAAGGGGCTAAATGCCCACAATATTTTCCCAGATTGGATTGCACTCAATAATGGTTCTGCACATGGTATTCAGGAAAGTGATCTTGGAATTCAGGTAGATCTCACCTCGTCCATTCACGAAGCAATTGCACAATATAAAGTTTCCGGTGCACAGCACGGAACTTCAGGAAATAACTCTGGCAGGTTAAGGGAAATACGCGATAGGACACGCACAACAAAAGCCAACGTGGCAACAGCGCTTCAAATGATTTCCTGGGGACTGGAAGTTAACGACTATGGTAATGCAATTATGAGTACAGACGGTAACTTTATAAAAGTAAATGGCGAAGGAGCCGATGATGCAATATGGCAACAAATGGTTGAATA
>JAZDMF010000152.1:0-7208 GCA_043801235.1 Bacteroidota bacterium
AAAACAAAACCAGCAGAGCGAATTCTTGAAGTATACAATTGCGGTCAAAAAGTTTTCGGCGAAAATCGTGTGCAGGAAATTATCGATAAGCAACCCCAGCTTCCTGCTGATATTGAATGGCATTTTATCGGACATCTTCAGACGAACAAAGTTAAGTACATCACTCCCTATATTTCAATGATTCAAAGTGTGGACAGTTTGAAATTATTGCAGGAAATCAATAAGGAAGCCTTGAAAAATGAAAGAGTCATTAAATGTCTGCTTGAAATGTTTATTGCTGAAGAAGATTCGAAATTCGGTCTGGATTATGAAGAAGTAGTTGCCATTATTAAATCGGCTGAATTCAATAAAATGCAAAATATAAAAATTTGCGGTGTAATGGGAATGGCAACATTCACCGATGATATGGAAATTGTGCGCAAAGAATTCCGTTTACTGAAAAATTATTTTTACAAAATTAAATCTGAATATCTTAAGAACGACACTGCATTCAAAGAAATATCCATGGGAATGTCGGGCGATTACATTGCAGCTATTGAAGAAGGCAGCACAATGGTGCGCATAGGAACAGCAATTTTCGGCGAGCGGTAATCTATTGATTTTTCATCCAGAAAACATTTAATTTGTACTTCCATATACTGAACTGCCTAACAGAATCAGATATCTGAAACAAATCAATGTTTTGATTTTTATAATTGTAATCGGCATCCTTTTCATCCGATTCAGTAATAATAACGGCTGGTTTGTACACATTCACCGGATCTTTCCAGTTGAAATAATTATACCACACAGGCATAGTAAGTGCATTGTTTTGCCAGCAGCATGAAGGCGCCCAGGCTCCAATTACTTTTTCATTGCTCAAATCATATTGTGCAAAATAATTATTTACCGCTTTTATTTCCCATGTTCTTCTTTGAAACGATGAGAAATTAAAAATCATAAAATATACTGTAAAGCCAAATGCTATAAGAAACAACCATTTTTTAAATTTAGGAAAATATTCGGTAAATCCGGCATACGAAGCCGAAACAAATACTCCGCCGGCAAACAGCATGCTGATAAGGTAACGGTAAGGCAGGTATTTCATGGGAACTTTGTGAAGCTCGGAAATAATCCATACCATTGCAAATACAGCAATAACAAAAAAAGAGTTTCTTTTATTTCTGAAAAAAATAAAAAGAAATACTGCAGCAATTACAATATATGTATGAATAAGATAAATTTTCAAATTATTTACCCAGAAAATATGCGTGTAATTGAAATCAGCGACTTTCCTTATTTCACCAATAGTTCCGGGAATTCTTTCATTGGTTTCATTCGTCATTATGTATGTGTAAAATTCCCTGTTTGGCAAAAACCACAGCAAATAATATATTACAATAAAAAATATGCCGAATGCAGATGCTGATAAAAACAGGCGATAATGAATGAAAGAAAATTTTCTGCAGATAATCGATTCCCTTACTGACATTATAAATGAAGTTGCAGGAAGCAAAACTACTACATACAGGTATTGTATTTTAGAAGCATAACACAGAAAAACAAAAAACGAAGCTATAAGCAATTTTACAAGTTTGTTTTTTTGCACAGTATCATTATAACATTTATAAAGAAAATAAATTCCGAGCAATAAAAAATTAACACAAACCATTTCGGCCATTCCATAATGAGAGAACTGGAAAATGTGGTATTCGCAATAAGAAAACAGTACAAGAAAAACGGCAAACAACTTTAGTTTCTCATCACGCAGAAAAACATAAATCGTAATAAGGGTAAGTAAAAGTATTACCATTCTGCTTACCCATAAATTCGTTCCCAGCACAAAGAAAAAAGGCAATTGAACAATATTGAAAACCGGGCCTCTCACAAAAGTGCTGTTTTCTTTCATCCCGAAATGCCCTTGATTAATGAGGTTTCTGATTTGAGAAGTATAAAGACCTTCATCAGTGTATGCTCCCCTCATATCCGGCTCAGTTTCAGGATCAGGATCAGAAGTAAGAAAGGGTAAATGAAGTATAAGGAAAACCAGCAGGATAATAAAAGGAAAGTATTTTTTAAACTGATTCATTTGCATTGCCAAATAATAAAACCTAAAATAAACAAATCTTCCCTTGCCTTCCGGAAGGAATCTAAAATTAATCAATCGCAATCTTTGCATTCATTTCTTTCAGCATCGCCCGATTTATTTCCTTCCTCTGATTCTTCCGTTTCTGTGGTATCCTTCTCGTCCCAGTATGTAGGGCAATAATATTTTTTTGTTATGGCCACAGTCGGTTTTGGAAATTTTCCTTTTGTGATAGTTAAATTCTTGCTTTCAAACACCTTTGTCATAAAAATTCCAAAGATGGGCAAAGCCGTGAAACAGCCTTCCATCTGTTCATCTTTGCGGAAATGTATGCAGCGGTCTTCACCGCCCACCCATGATCCGGCAACAATATCTTTTGTAACCCCCATGAACCATCCGTCGGAATAATTTGATGAAGTGCCTGTCTTCCCTCCTATTTCGTTATCACCAAAAATATCGGCGTATTCCCATAGTTGCTGTGCTGTGCCACCGGGTTCTTCCAGTCCTCCTTTAAGCATATATGTCATCAGCCATGCAGTTTCTTCACTAAGCACACGCTTTTGTTTTGGTTTGAATTCTTTAATCAGATTACCGTCTCTGTCTGTAATCTTCTCTACGAGCAAAGGTTCGGAATAAATGCCATGATTTAAAAACACAGAATAAGCTGCAACCATTTCCAGCAGCGACACATCATTAGAACCAAGCCCTATGGAAGGTACGGGTTTCAGAGTTGCAGTAATACCCAGCATTTTGGCATAATCAGCTATCGTCTGAAAACCAATTTTTTCTGATAATTGTATAGTCACCGAATTACACGATTTTGCCATGGCATAACGCAGTGACATGTACTGTCCGATAAACTCCCAGTCGGCATTGTGAGGTGTCCATGTTTTTTCTATACCGTCTTCTGTGTACTTAACAATCACCTGCTGATCATAAAACCGGTCGCATGGCGAGTATCCGTTATCGATAGCAGCGCAATAAACAAAAGGTTTAAAAGTTGATCCGGGCTGGCGTTCCGCCTGGTTCACATGATCGTATTTAAAAAATTTATAATTGATACCGCCTACCCAGGCAAGCAGTTTTCCGGTAAAAGGATCCATAACGACAAAACCCGCATTCAAAAGACGTTTCATGTATTTCATGGAATCAAGAGGGTTTAAAATGGTATCCGCTTCTCCATTCTTCCACGAAAACAATTTCATTTTTCGCGGTCTGTTAAGAACAGCATTTACCGAATCCATATTGTTTTTATAATATTTATTTAAGTTTTTATAAAGCGTTGATTTTTCAAGTTGGTCTTCTATGAAATTTTTTATTTCATGATCGTTCTCATTTATCCATGGGTTCTGCATGCCCCAGTGAAGGTTGAAACGTATCTGCAAAGATTTCATTTGTTCATCGACAGCCTCATCAGCGAATTTCTGAAGCTTCGAATCAATAGATGTATATATTTTCAGTCCGCTGGTATATATATCGTATCCCGTTTCCTTGCACCAGTCTTTTAAAAAGCCGGCAGCCGCAGTGCGAATGTATGAACCCATTACTGTTTCAGTAGGGTCTTCAACACTATAATCAAGAACAATGGACAGTTTGCTTATAGAATCATATTGAGTTTTGCTGATATTATTATATTTCATCATTTGCGAAAGCACCACATTCCTGCGCACCAGGCATTTATCAGGATGAAGTGCAGGGCTGAACGCAGTAGGTGCTTTCAACATACCCACAAGAGTGGCAGCTTCCTGAATATTCACATTACAAGGCAATTTATTGAAAAAAGTGCGACAGGCTACCTTAATGCCAAATGCGTTACTGCCATAATCGACTGTGTTCAGGTACATGGTGAGTATTTCCTCCTTTGAATAATTCCGTTCAAGTTTTACAGCTGTAATCCATTCTTTAATCTTGGAAATAATTGTTCTGACATAGGGAACATAGCCAAGAAGTCCGCGCGATGTTTTTCTTGTTTTATAAAGATTTTTTGCCAGCTGCTGTGAAATAGTGCTTCCGCCTCTGCTGTCGCCTTTCAGTATATACCATAACACTGAGAATGTACCTTTGAAATCAATACCGCTGTGTTCATAAAAACGTGCATCTTCGGTGGCTATAAGTGCATTAATAATGTTTTCACTGATTTCATTATAGTCAACGGGTATGCGGTTTTCCAGAAAATATTTTCCTATCAGAACGCTGTCGGCTGTATACAATTCAGAAGCCACAGACATTTCAGGAGCTTTGTCGTTATCAAATGCAGGCGAAGAACCGAACAGCCAAAGGAAATTAAAATTTACCGCAAGTAAAAAAATGATTATTCCTAAAACAAAATTAAACGAGTATTTCATAAATTTCCTAAGCAGTCTGGAATGCCATGTGCGTTTTTCAAGGTAAGGGAGTATCCTGAAAATATTTTTTTTAATTTTAATGAAGAGCCTGTTCTTCTGCATCCATAACCATTTTAATATAGTCCACGGATACAGTAGGATCAGTATGATAAGATTCTGCTTTTTTTTAATTGGGACCGCTGTAGGTTCTGTTGAATTCATCTGTTAAGAAACAGATCATGAAAATTTATTTGAATACTAAAATGTGAAATTATGCATTTTTATGCAAAGCAAACATTTTACTGAAAAGATTATTTAAAATCAGGGAAACATCGGGATCAATCCATGACAATACGAAGAAGTATGAATAACAATCCTGAAACAAGAATAGTAACAGGTAATGTGATTAGCCATGCAATGGCAATGTTCCTCACGGTTTTCATCTGAAGATTTTTAAATCCGCTGTCGGCTACCATTGTTCCCGCAACACCCGATGAAAGAACATGAGTGGTGCTAACCGGCAAACCTAATGAAGTGGATATACTTATGGTGCTTGCAGCAATAATTTCAGCGCTGGCGCCCTGTGCATAGGTAAGGTGTGATTTACCTATTTTTTCTCCTATAGTGATTACGATTCGCTTCCAGCCCACCATGGTACCAATACCCAGAGAAAGCGAAATAATAAGTATAACCCACCAGGGGGCATATTCTGTAAAAGATTTCATTTGTTTTGAGGAAGTGGAAACAGAAGCAATGTCTTCCTTGCTCAGATTCAGTTTTGATGCTTCCGGATTTTTCAGTATAAGTTTATCTAATTTTTTTGCAATTGTGATGATATCTCTTCTTATATTGAAATTACTTTTATCCTTAATATTAAATTCCTTTAATCCTGATAATTTATTCCCGATGCCAGCAATGCTTTTTTTCAGGGCAATATATTCGGGGATGCAATCAGGAGCAATATTAGCGGAATCAATACGATTAACCACATTTTCAATCTTCACCATATGTTCTTTTAAAGCCTGCGGGCTTTTGGTTATGTCGAGCGCAAAATAAGCAGGAATTATTCCAATAAGAATGATCATCAGGAGGCCGACACCCTTCTGCCCGTCATTGGATCCATGTGAAAAACTCACACTGGTACATGTAATGATCAGTATACTTCGTATCCACAATGGAGGAGCTTTTGAGGATGAAGGCTCTTTAAATAAATTTGATTTCTTTTTAAAGATGTATTTCAGAAGCATCATCATAAGCAAAGCCATTCCAAAGCCAAATACGGGAGAAATAAGCAGGGATAATCCGACATCTTCAACTTTTCCCCAGTTGAGTGCAATGTGACCTGTATCGGGTAAAAGCATATAGGCAATTCCTACACCAAAAATGGAACCTATCAGTGTATGCGAGCTGGAACAGGGAATGCCGAAATACCATGTTCCCAGGTTCCAGATAACGGCTGTAAGTATAAGAGCCAGTATCATAGCAATTCCATGATAAACGTTCTGATCGATCAGGGCCTCGGTTGGCAGAAGGTTAACGATTCCCATCGCAACGGCTATTCCACCCGTATATACACCAAGAAAATTCCATATGCCCGACCAGATCACTGCTATCCTGGGCTTCAGGGAATGAGTATAAATAACTGTGGCCACCGCATTTGCAGTATCGTGAAAACCATTAATGAATTCGAAAACACAAACAGCGAGGATGCAAACGATGAGGAGGATTGTGAGACCAATGTCTAATCCGAACATAGAATTAATTTATACTGCAAAAATAAGAACATGCCTTATTAAAAGAGTTCAGCAAAAGTTAAGTAAATATTAAGAAATTATTAATTATGGGAAGCAATCATGGCAATGTCATAAAATCCATCGGAATAAAAGGAACAGGGTTCCTGAAAGCACCGTGGTAACAGGTAGTGTTACAAGCCATGCAAGTCCCATGTTCTTCAAAGTTTTTCCCTGCAGATTTTTCATGCCTTCTTGGGCCACCATGGAGCCGGCAATACCTGAACTTAAAACATGAGTAGTGCTTACAGGAAGACCCAGCAGCGAAGATGCACTAATAGTACTTGCGGCTACCAGCTGGCTTGCAGCACCCTGAGCGTAATTCATATGGGTTTTACCAATTTTCTCGCCAATAGTGATGACAATCCTTTTCCATCCAACCATTGTACCTATTCCAAGCGAAAGTGAAATCATCAGTATTACCCACCATGGCGCATATTCCGTAGTGGTTTTAATTGCAGATATATTCTTTTTTAAATCGGCTTTTTCAACTGTTGAAATAATGTTATCCTTTCCTTCAAGTGATGCCAGTATTTTATCGACAGTTTTTGCAATCAACAGGATATCTTTTCTTATTTCAAAATGCTTCGTTTCCGGGATTTGTTTGAATGATGAAGCATTACAAACAATAGTTTTTAAAGAATCAATTTTATTATTTGCCAAAAGAATATTTTCTTTCACTGAATTATCTGCTAAACTTGTGACACTTGCGTCAAGCCTGTGCATTACTATTTCAATTTTTGTAATAGATGAATTTAACTCGGAAGGATTTTTTTTAAGATTGACTGCAAAAAAACCCGGGACAATACCGATGAGTATCATCATCACCAATCCAACTCCTTTTTGCCCATCGTTAGAGCCGTGAGAAAAACTGACGCCTGTTGATGTAAGCACCAGAATGGAGCGAATCCATAAAGGCGGAGCTTTTGATGATGAGGGTTTATGAAAAATTTGTTTTTTCCTTATGGTTATCTTTAATACAAACATCAGAAGTCTTGTCAGGAAAATTCCTCAGAATGGAGAAATAAG
>JAZDMF010000154.1:0-13007 GCA_043801235.1 Bacteroidota bacterium
TATAATAGATGAAAACATATTTTTAGCTGCAAAGGTTTGGAAAATAAAATATGTGGATTTTGAATCAAAGAAAATCGAGGTAATTAAGACAAGTGATGGGAAAAAGCCAATATTTTATGGTGGCGGAGCAATAGTTCACCCACGAATTCGAGAAAAAATGTTTGAAATTTTATATGATAAAAAGGAATATGATGTATTAGACCAAGCAAGTTCAGATGAAATAAATAAAATGAGGAAAAATTTCTCTGTTTATAATATTTATGATTTACATTTCGACAGACCACTTTTTATTGAAGAAAAACGCTTGACATTATTCTCCTTTTCAGGAACAAGAATTAATAGAAGTATAAGTTTTTTAATGAATCTTGCAGGAATTAAAAACTTGCTTGATGATAGTTCAAGTTCATTTGAAATAGAGGTTTCTAAAAAAGAATTTATTGAAAAATGGCACTCAATTATTAATCCATTAAGTCAAATAGATTCTCATATTGAACAATTATTACAAGAACACCCAACACTGATGGATTTTTCAAAGTGGGGTATATGTTTACCTGAAAAATACAAAGTAAATCTTTTAAAACAGAGATATTTTGACTTCAGTAATATAAAAGAGATTGATTCCTATAGATTCAATGAAAATAAAGAATAGGACTGAAAATAATGATTATGCAGTGATTACTTTCCTATACAGAATTTATTAAAAATATTTCCCAATATTTCTTCAGTTGTGATCTCGCCTGTTATCTCGGCAAGGTAATGAAGTGCAAAACGAATATCGGATGCAATAAGGTCTGTTGGATTTTTGTTCATCATGCCATTTTGAGCATGTTCAACAGATTCATTCATTCTAAATAAGGATTCATAATGGCGCGAACTTGTAATGATATTGCCTTCTTCAATATTCATTTCTTCAGAAGCGTAGGAAATAAGTTTTTCAATAATAAGGTTAATGTTTTCTCTTCGTTTGGCACTAATATATAAAGTATCAAAATCGTCCAGTTGTTTTAAGCCTTTGGGTAATTCAACGAGTTTATCAATTTTATTGGCAGCGACAATAAGTTTTTTATTTTCTCCGATAAATTTATTATTGAATTCTGTGATTGTTTTTTTTATTTCATCAACAGGTGAATCGCTTATGTCAAACATATAAATAACAATTGATGCTTTATCAATCTTTTCATAGGTTTTTTCAATACCCATATTTTCAATCACATCTATGCCCTCGCGAAGACCTGCTGTATCAATGAAGCGGAAAGTAATGCCATTAATTACCATGGTGTCTTCAATAGCATCTCTAGTAGTTCCGGGAATATCGGTAACTATGGCTTTATCCTCATTAAGGAGGATATTAAGTAATGTTGATTTTCCGACATTGGGTTTTCCTGCAATAGTAACGGGAATGCCTGATTTTAATATATTTCCCAGTTTATATGATTCGAGAAGTTTTGAAATATGAAGTTGGATGTCAGCAAGCAGATTCGTCAGATCTTTCCTGTTTGCAAATTCAACATCTTCCTCGCTGAAGTCAAGTTCAAGTTCCAGCATGGAAGAAAAATTCAGCAACTTGCCGCGAAGTTCTTTAATTTCATTTGAAAATCCTCCACGCATTTGTTGAATGGCAAGCCTGTGTGCTGCTTGTGAACCCGAAGAAACAAGATCGGCGATAGCTTCGGCCTGTGTTAGGTCGATACGTCCGTTAATAAATGACCGTAATGTGAATTCACCGGGTTGAGCTGCACGCGCTCCTTTCCTTATCAGCAGTTGCATAAGCTGATTCTGGATGTAGACGGAACCATGGCATGAAAACTCAACTAAATTTTCGGTAGTATAGCTTTCAGGGGCTTTGTACTTTATCATTATTGCCTCATCCAGCAATGTGCCATCCTCAGAAAAAATGTTACCGAGGTAAGCATGATGATTTTTAAGTTCCTTAAATTTGAATAGTTCGTTTTTTTGTTTCCAGATTTTTTCAGTTATACCAAATGCTTCCTTGCCGGAAAGCCTTACAATGGAAATGGCTCCCGTTCCGCAGGGTGTACTTACAGCACATATTGTATCATCATTCAGCATACAGGAAATCTTCTTAAATATATGCAAAAATATATATAAAAGGTTTGCTAATACCGATTCAAATTGTATTTTTGTAAGATAAATTTGTAAAAGTAAACAATATGAGTATTCTTGTCAACAAAGATTCCAGGGTAATAGTTCAGGGTTTCACAGGATCTGAAGCTACTTTTCATTCCACTCAGATGATTGAGTACGGCACGAACGTGGTTGGAGGCATTACTCCAGGAAAAGGAGGCCAGACACACCTTAACAAACCTGTTTTCAATACAGTGTCAGATGCTGTTGAAAAAACGGGAGCGAATGTTTCAGTAATTTTTGTTCCGCCTGCATTTGCTGCCGATGCCATTATTGAAGCTGCCGATGCCGGAATCAAAGTCATAGTTTGCATTACTGAAGGCATTCCTACAAAGGATATGATCATGGTGAAGGAATATATAAGTAAGAAAGACTGCAAACTTGTTGGTCCTAATTGTCCGGGAATTATTACTCCCGGCGAAGCAAAAATAGGCATTATGCCTGGTTTTATTCACAAGCCGGGGTCTATTGGTATAGTATCCCGTTCGGGAACTCTTTCATACGAAGCTGTTGACCAGATTACGAAGGTCGGCCTCGGACAAACTACTATGATAGGAGTAGGCGGCGATCCCATTCCCGGAACCTCAATTCTTGATGCTGTAAAATTATTTATGGATGATCCGAAAACAGAAGGCATTGTTATGATTGGTGAAATCGGCGGAAGCATGGAAGCCGATGCAGCGCTTTGGATAAAAGACAATAATAAAAAGCCTGTCGTAAGTTTTATTGCCGGAGCTACAGCTCCCAAAGGCCGCACCATGGGCCATGCAGGCGCCATCATAGGAGGGAAAGATGATACCGCGGAAGCTAAAAAGAAAATCCTGCGTGAGTGCGGAGTTCATGTGATTGATTCACCCGCCGATATTGGCAAAAAGATGATAGAGGTTTTGAAGAAATGATTTTTTCAACGACAAACGTCTAACATTTTTACTTCCTCTCGTATGCTCCCAAATCCGGAGCTGTATCATTCGTACGGTTGTGACGAAGAATATCAAAAGGAACAAAGGTTGCAATACTGGCAAGGCCTTTGTCAATTGCAGCCGATGATGATGTAAGGCTGTAATCGTTTAATATAGCATCGGTAAAAGCCGGGTCTGAATTAACAAGGCAGTTTGAAAAATGACTGGCATCACTTGTACTAAACTCTGTTTTTAACAGGCAATGGTCAAAATTATATTTAAATAATGCACCGCTTGCACTGTCAAGCAATAATTCTTCGGTAACAGATCCATAAATTATGCAGTTTCCGAAATATGCTTTTGTAAGATCACGATGTTGTATGTTGCCATATACATCTTCATACCAGTTATTCAGCACCAGGGAAGGTGTCTGTCGTGTGCTGTAATTCCAGTAATTGCCGATGGTGCAATGCCTGAAATCATATTTCCCGCCTATGTTTAGAATTACAGCGTACTGTCCACAGTTTGCAACAACGCAGTTTTCAGCCTCAACCCAGCTTCCCTGAAATAACATTCCGGCTGCACTCATATTTTCAATGATAGTGTTGCTGATTTTTAATGCAGGTTCATTGCAGTTGTCAGGAAGCGTGTCAACATGTATTCCTACAATGCCGTTTTTTATGATGGCATGATCAATATTATTTTTGCTTCCACGCGAAATCCATATTCTTCCCCATTGTCCGGGTACATCTTTATAATAGGCTTCAAGCCTGTCGCCTTGGACAGTCACAGGGTTACCTAAAGTACCCTGCACTTTTAATGAACCTCCATGATAAACAAACAGAACCGCATTCTTGTGCATATAAATTCGAGTATTTTCTGGAATTATAAGAGTGCTGTCAGTATCAACTATTGTGTACCCATAAACTATATGAGGTTTGTCATTTTTCCATGGAGAATTACATTTAGCGTGTGAAAAATATCCAACTATTAACCCATCTTTAGTTGTATCTAAACGAGGTGTATGATAATAAGCATCCTGTCCCCATGCCACAAGCTGCACCTGCTGAAGGTTTCCGTTGGTTTCAAACATAATGGAATCGGAAATTACAAGGGGAGAGTTGCTGTTATTCGGGTCAACAGTAACTTTTACAAAAATGTACAGGCTGTCATTTTCTTCAATTTCTATATCCTCAGCTTCTGTTGTGGCAACTCCGTCAATATTGATTCTGAATGATGATGCGGTTCCTCCGGCCAGACGTATGTTGGAAATTACTATTTTGCCATTGTTAGTATTATGAACAATTAGCTGATGAGTGGTTGAACCTACCGTTGTGAAAACAGTATCAAAGAGTATAGTATCACTTGAGAATTGAAGCTTTGCAGATGCATCGGTAATTATTTTATCTTTTTTACATGAAAAAACAGAAACGATGAATACCATGAAAATCAAGACTGGCAAGGAATTCAGAAATGTGATATTTTTTTTCATAAACTTCGTGGCAAAAGTAAGCAAATATCAGTATTTACGTAAAAAAATCATATTTATTGCATTATCCTGAACAATAGCTTATGAAAATATTGCATGTAATTTAACAAAATAAACTTTAAAGTAAATATAACTATTCGACCATACATTTCGTATAATGATTTTGATATGGCTTTTTTATTTATAGATATCTGAAATGCAAAAGCTCAAGAGGTTCATCGTGTGGGCTTATCATTTTGTCACCCATGATATTTGGCATATCAGGCTTGAGGATTTGCCGAAGGCAAAATCCTTTTTCCTGAAGCAGTTGCGTATCATTATTCTTGCCATTAAAGGTTTCAGGGAAGATGAATGTTTTCTAAGAGCATCGGCGCTCACGTATTATGCCCTGATGTCAATTGTTCCCATGTTTGCCATGGCTTTTGCCATTGCCAAAGGTTTTGGCTTTGAGAAAATCCTTGAAGAACAGATCACTAAAAATTTTACAGGCGAGAAGGAGATCATTGAAACAGTGATGGGTTTTGCCAATTCACTGATTGAGGAAACCCGCAGCGGACTTATTGCCGGAATAGGCCTTGTGATTCTTCTCTGGGCTGTGATGGAAATGTTCAGCCAGATGGAAGAAACATTCAATGAAATATGGGAGCAGAAAGTAGGCCGTACATTCATGCGCAAATCTTCCGACTATTTTGCAATGATGCTTCTTGCACCAATACTGATCATCCTCTCGGGCAGCGCTACTGTGTTTGTTTCTTCCACAGTAAATACTATGTCGGATGATTATGCGATTATTGGCTATGTCGGTCCTTTTATATCTTTTCTTCTGAACTGGTCGCCTTTTTTAATTGCCTGGTTTCTGTTTACCCTTCTTTATATTGTTATTCCAAATACAAAAGTGAAGTTTTCATCAGCTCTTTTCGGAGGAGTTTTGGCAGGAACCATTTACCAGCTGACTCAAATGGGCTATTTTATTTTACAGATTGAACTTATTGATATCAATGCAGTATACGGAAGTTTTGCCGCGCTGCCTCTGTTGTTCATATGGCTGAGAGTGTCATGGATTGCTTTGTTGCTGGGTGCTGAAATATCGTATGCTCACCAGAATGTTCATAAATTTCTGTATGATCTGGATGTCTCTCAGATCAGCGGTCATAACAGGCGTTTGCTTTCGCTCCTCATCACACATTATCTGATAAAGAATTTTGCAAAAGGGGAGAAACCATTGACCGATTCTGAAATTTCGCATCATCTTGCAGTACCTGTAAGGGTTATTAGACAGATTTTGTATGATCTTGTGGGTTGTCATATTTTGTCGGAACTGAAAACCCAAAATGAAAAAGAGGTAGCATATCAACCTGCCACCGATATTCATAAAATGACCATTCAGTATGTTATTGAAAAAATTGATGAGCATTGCGAAGTGGATGTGAAACTGCATACATCAGTTGCTCATAAAACAATAAGCGAATCATTAAAAAATTTTACTGAAATATTGGAAAATAATTCCTCAAACAAATTATTGATGGAAATTTAACAATTTTTTAAAAAACAGATTATGAAAAATATTTTGGATCTTATTGGTAATACACCAATGGTAAAGCTGAACAGAATGGCTGAAAATTGTTATGCTGAAGTATATGCAAAACTTGAGTTTTTCAATCCTACTTCATCAGTGAAGGACAGGATATCAAAAGCGATGATCGATGATGCTGAGAAAAAAGGGCTGATCGGTAAGGATACAGTGATCGTTGAACCAACCAGTGGCAACACAGGAATCGGACTTGCCATGGTATGTGCAGTTAAAGGTTACAGACTTATTCTTACAATGCCTGAAAGCATGAGCGAGGAAAGAAGGAAACTTCTTATCGGATTTGGGGCAGAGTTGGTTTTGACTCCTGCAGAAAAAGGAATGAAAGGCGCCATTGAAAAAGCAAAAGAAATAGTAGCCGGAACAGAAAACAGCTTCATTCCGCAACAGTTTTCCAATCCCGCCAATCCTGAAGTTCACAGGCTGACAACGGCAGAAGAAATATGGAAAGACACAAATGGAAAGATCGATATTTTTGTTTCGGGTGTTGGAACTGGCGGAACAATCACAGGAGTTTCTGAGGTTATTAAAAAAAGAAAGTCCGGTTTTAAAGCAATCGCTGTTGAGCCTTCGGCTTCACCGGTAATTTCCGGAGGAAGCCCTGGCCCTCATAAAATACAGGGAATTGGTGCAGGCTTCATTCCTGATACATTGAATACAGGCATCATTGATGAGATCATTACTGTCAGCGAAGATGATGCAATTCAGACGGCAAAACAACTGATAAGGAAGGAAGGCCTGCTGTGTGGTATATCATCCGGAGCCATTGCATGGGCAGCCCTGCAGGTTGCACGTCGCCCTGAGAACAAGGGAAAGGTTATTGTGTTTATGGTTTGCGATACGGCCGAACGTTATCTGAGTACTTTACTTTATAAATAATAAATATCAGTTATGATTTGGTTTGCCATTTCATTTATATTAACATTCGTATGGTTCAGTCTTTGGACAGCTTTCGATAAACTCAGGCTGTCAACAAATCCATGTCTCGTTGAGTTTATCGAAACGAAAATCAGATACTGTATTTTGACA
Organism: Bacteroidota bacterium; assembly: GCA_043801235.1. GTDB lineage: Bacteria > Bacteroidota > Bacteroidia > Bacteroidales > CG2-30-32-10 > DAOQAK01. Next base: position 7,151 of record JAZDMF010000154.1, read on the forward strand.
AATATATAATGGAAAAAAAAGAATACAAAAGTACTATTGATAAAATTGTAAGAGAACTGGTTTCTGAAAAATACAATTTTCTTCAGCACAGTTCTTCTCACGATATGCCTATGCCTTCCATAGAAAGCATGGATTCACTGATGACTTATTTAAAAAAAGTACTGTTTCCTGGGTATTTCGGGCATTCGGAAGTGGAGAGTATAACAATGAGTTATTACATAGGTGCTAATCTGGATATCGCAAACCGTTTGCTTACTGAACAGGTAAAACGTGGATTTTGCTTTGAATGCATAGATGAAAAAAAGTTGTGCAATGAATGCGAAAACAGGGCAAAAGGTGTTGCAACTAAATTTCTTCATAAACTTCCGCATATAAAACATTTGCTTTCCACCGATGTTGTTGCAGCTTATAACGGTGATCCTGCCGCTAAAAGTTATGGCGAGGCCATATTTTGTTATCCCAGCATTATTGCATTAACCTATTACAGGATAGCTCATGAATTGTTTTTGCTTGATGTTCCCCTGATACCGCGTATCATTACGGAAATGTCGCATTCGCTTACAGGTATTGATGTACATCCTGGTGCCCATATCGGGGAATATTTCTTTATTGATCACGGAACAGGTGTCGTTATCGGTGAAACTTCAGTAATTGGTAAAAATGTTAGGCTGTACCAGGGAGTCACCCTTGGTGCAAAAAGCTTTCCGCTTGATGAAAAGGGTAAACCTATCAAAGGTATTGCACGTCATCCGATTGTTGAGGATGATGTAATCATTTATTCCAATTCCACTATTCTTGGAAGAGTTACTATCGGAAAAGGTTCTGTAATTGGCGGAAATATGTGGATAACCCATGATGTACCTCCGGGTACGAAACCGCAGTAAAAAAAATAACATTGATTTTTTGTAATAAGGATTCCTTCATCTGTTTTGCCGGTTATTCATATATTGGCAACTTCCAATGAATAATTATTTGCTGCAACTTCCATTAATTTTAATGAGTTTTATTTTCTGATTTTTTCCACAGATAGTAATTTTTTTTGTAATGGTCAGCCGGTTGTTGTAGGGAATATCGGATTATTAATGTCCAAGTTTTACTTTATCAATCATTATTAGACGATCTTCCAGTCCTGACGGGTAGTTTAAATATTAGTAAAAAAATGTAGCTTATACATATTTATCATAATACCGGTGCAGGCTTTGTAATACCAATGCGGTATCTGTAATAGTCCAACCTGCCGGTTCACCAGCCGAAGGTTAGCAGGCAGGTAAATTGAACTATAACAGCTACTCTTCCGGCATCCCGAAAGCTTTCGTGACCAAATTTCAATGAACTAATACTTAAAGTAACAATAAAACTAAATACGCAAAGCCTTATTGCTGGGATATATTTTGTAAAAATAACAGGGAGTAATGGTGTAGGGATTGCGAAACTTGTGGTGCAGCATTAATGCTTTAACATTATAATTTTACTGTAAAATCCTTTTCTATATATTATGAAACCGATACCCTTTTATCTTTATTTTCTCAACCTTATAGCCAACCGTAGCATCAAATTTATTTCCGTCATCGCCCCATGCAAGTCTTGCCGGACCTGTAACATCGGCTAAAATATATTTGTCGCCGTCCACTTCAACATATTTCTGTTCTTTTTCAGGAACACCTTTTATTCCTACCAAAGCATGTTCACGTCCCTGATATAACAAAAGAATATCATCAGAATTTATAAGGTATGATAAGATGCAGGAAAGCAGAATTGCTTTTGAGTCGCAGTCGGCATACATGCGCAAGAATATTTCAGGTGGCGTGAACATTCCATACACTTCCCATGTGCTGTCTTTAATTTCCGGGATTCCGTAAGGAATATCCTGCACAAATTTCAGAGCCATTTCAATACGGTTATTGCGTGTGTTATTATTTTCGCTGATTAATAAATTGATAATGCCACCCGAAACAGGACTGCAGTAGGGTCTGTAGAACGAAATGATGGCGCTTCTGTCGGGTTTCAGATACTGCCCGCTCTGCATGTAAAATCCATGCCTTATCATTTTTCTGCGTGCTTTACTTATGGTTTTCTGTTCTGAAATATTTTCATAAAAAGATATCGGAACACCGTAACGGGCAATATCCTTATTGGTTTTTGCCATGTCATATGTCCATGTAAAGGTTCGCATCAGATCAAAATTATCTTTAAAAGTGTAGGATATTTTATACTGCCCGTATATTGTATCAAGGGTATATTTTACATATGTGTTGCTTGAATAATCCTTGGGTGTGGTTTGACCTGCAGCAATGGTTGTTATGAATAAAAATACGATGATGAATCTGAACATGACTTAAAGTTTTATACAAACGTACTAATTATTTTTTTTCTGAAAAGGAATAAGTCTTCTATCATAAATCATGCCTTATTGAATTTGTGGTCTATCTGATATTGACTTTTTTGATATTGCGGAAATACTTATGAAAAAAATGAGATTTTAATAACATTGTTGAAAATTCCTTAATAATATTTTTCTATATTTTATCAATAATCTTTATTTTTGGAAAAATCATTTTTCATGAGATTTTCATTTACTATCGGATTTCTGTTTTTTATTTCATCGTACTTGTCAGCACAAAATGATAAGGTTAAACTTTATAATCCGGGCGCCGATGCCAAGTCAGAGATTGCTGCTGCTGCTGCCCTTGCCGATTCTGCAGGAAAAAATGTGCTTCTCCAGATAGGTGGCAACTGGTGTTCCTGGTGCATCAAATTCAACAGGTTCTGCATATCTGACAAAGAAATAGACACATTGCTTCAGAACAATTATATTATTGTTCATGTAAATTACAGCAATGAAAATAAAAATCTTGAAATTCTGAAATCATTTGACTTTCCACAACGTTTCGGTTTTCCTGTTATTGTAATACTTGATGGCAAAGGAAACCGTTTGCATACGCAGGATACCGGACTGCTTGAACTTGGTGATAGCTACGACCGGAAAAAGGTAATTACATTTTTAAGCAACTGGACTCCTGCTTCTCTTAAACCTGATAATTATGAAAAATAAAATTCGACCTATGAAACAAGTAATAAAATTTTTCGGCTTCGCTTTATTAGCAGCAGCCCTGATGACATCATGTGTCGCAAAAAAGAAATACAAAGACCTCCAGGCTCAGAAACTGAAGGCCGATGACCAGTATGAAGAACTCCTGAATAAATGGACAATATTAAACACCAAGTACGACAGCTTGTCAAAGAAATACAAAGACCTTGAAAAAAAGCAGAAAGAACTTGCTGAAACCAGTACAACGGAGCAGGAAAAACTGAACGCAGAACTTCAGACAAAAATTGACCTGCTTGAAGAAAGTCAGAAAAAGATTGCCGAACTTCAGGCATTGATTGATAAACAGAAAAAGGCCAGCCAGGATCTGCTCGAAAAAATAAAAACTGCGCTGACCAGTTTCACCAAAGATGAACTTACCATTGAAATGAAAGACGGGAAGGTTTATGTTTCCTTATCTGAAAAACTTTTATTCAAATCAGGCAGCGCAACCGTTGATAAGAAAGGGAAGGAGGCTCTGGCAAAAGTAGGGGAGGTGCTGGCCAAGCAAACCGATGTCGACATTATTATTGAAGGTCATACTGATAATGTCCCGTTAAAAGGAGAAGTTATAAAAGATAACTGGGACCTTAGCGTAATGCGCGCAACAGCAATAGTGCGAATACTTACCGAAGATTATAAAGTTGATCCCAAACAAATCATCCCATCGGGGCGCGCTGATAATTTACCTGTTTCAGATAATACCACTACTGAAGGCAAGGCAAAAAACAGGAGAACGGAAATTATTTTGTCCCCGAAGATTTCTGATCTTCTCAAATTATTAGAGGCAACAAGTAAATAAATTATTGTAATCTTTAGCTGATAATAATCAGGCACTTTTTTCCATTATATCAGGCCTCGAGGAAAGTATATTTCTGACAGGTCTGAATTCTTTTCGTATCAGTTTCCAGCGGTCGGGATACTTATTAAGCAGATGAATAATCTTATTCCTGTGCTTTTTCACTGCATCGGAAATGGCAGGTGCTGTTATGGGAGTGCTGCATGCATTGCCCACATTGGCGCTTGTGAGATCAAGGTTCCTGGCAAGAACTTCGCGCGCTGCCGATTCAAGCTTGTCAAGAAGATGAATAGTTTTTGAATACCTGTCGTACAACTGTATTTCCTGCGGCTTGGAGATTTTGTGCGGCATATGAATGTCGAAATTCAGATAATCTTCAGTTATATAAATGTCGGAAGCTGTATTGTCGAAGTAAAGGTTGCTCACATATTCAGCAGCTTTCTGAATAATGCCTTTCAGTTCGGTGATATCGCCCTGGTAGGATTTAATTTTACTAAGAGCATCATCAGTAAGGATGAAATTAAAATTCGCATGACCTTCGCTCAGTTCCTTTAAATGCAACCTGCACAAATCCGAAAGGCTCTGCCCATAATTAAATTTCGATTTTTCAAGTTCCTCCTTGGTATGCGATAATTTTTTTATAAGTGATTTGGTGTTTTCATTGTACGACTGCAAAGCCAAAGTATCGGTTTTTGTATGCTCAATAAAAGTTTTATATGAGTTATAAAGCAGGACACCTGCAATCTTTTTATGGTCGGGGGTTAGCAGTTTGCTGCCTTCCGATACTCCGAAATTGCTCATGTCCTGGTTGAAGTATACCAGGATGATGTCATTTTTATGATCAGTTTCGTTTGGAAAACCCATAGCAAGCACCACATTTTCCAGTTCATGAAAAACATCCATCTGAGAATTTTTCTTTTTCTGCCGTACTTCAAAAGGTATATCGTCTTTTCTGAGCCAGTCGAAATACGAGATGGCTTTACGCATTTTATCAATCTGAACTTCAGAATCGTCAATATTCATATCGTCAGTTGCAGGTTCTTCGCTAATCTTATTAATGAATGATTTGGCTTTTACCTGTGAAGTCTCAGTGCAATGATATATGGCAATCACTTTCTCAATACCGGGCAGAAAGGAGGATGAAAGTTTCAGGGCTTTTAAAAAAGGATTTCCGGTAAACGAAAAGTTGCTCATCGTAAAATTTGCAGTAAAGATAACAGCTTAAATCTAATTAAGCAAATAATTAAGCATAAATTTAAGCATTTAATAAAAATAAGTTTATTATATATTAAGTTGTTTAATCTAATATTTAAACGGATAGATTTTACTTAAATTGTTTGATTTCAGTATATTATTAATGTATTTTTGTAATAGAAAAAGCTTAAAAAATGCATAATTTTAAATTAAGTCATTTAAGAAATAATTATGATAATTTACAGTCCGAAATCGCAAAATCCTGATGTTTTCAAAAAGAATACCATTAAAAACCAGGTCACTTATAATCGCAAAATTGCAACCGCAGGATCTGTCATAGAATTTGAAAGGATTACAGAAAAGGAAAGGAAAACAAAAACTTTTTCCCCAAAAAGAAAAGACACTTTTGGACGTTTCTTCAATTTTTTAAAAGACCGCTTTTATGAAAGGATGAAAGTATTTTTTGATTTCGAGGACAAGTACAGGGAAAAAGCGAGAACTTTCGATTTTGCAGATGAATGACAAGTTAAGAAAGTGCCACTTTCTCAGTATTAAATATATATCGGCCCCATTTTATTGAATTCCATATGCGTTCATGAATATAAAATAAAACGATCTTTGAGAAAAGTTCAGTGCCTCCTATATAGAATGAACTAAGCGGATTTCCGGAATAAATAAAACTGATAATCATGGTGTCCATAGATCCAATAAACCGCCAATTTATGCCTTTTACCAGGCTGCGTAAATGCGATGCGCCGCTTTTATCAATTCTTCCCCAG
>JAZDMF010000416.1:0-8394 GCA_043801235.1 Bacteroidota bacterium
AAACAGACATGCAGCAATCTACTAGTTAGCAACTATTTATAATGATAATATTTACTTAAAATATCTCGGCTTCTTAAAACTAAAAGGAAAGTATTTGCGTTAGACCTGATAATTACTACAAGACAAATTCTCTTCAAATGAGACAGGTATGAAAAAGACAATTTTGCTTTTTATAGTTTTCGTTCTTTTACATTGTTTATTTATTTCATGCAATAAACATACGGCTGACTTGACAATAAATGGACAATATGAAACAGGATGGCCATATTTTACTCATTCAACTTATATATTAAAAAATGGCAAATTTAAATCAACTAACACGACTGACATTGGATGGAGTAAATGTTTTGGTACATATAAAATTAACTGGCAAGACTCAATTATTACATTTAAAACTAAAAGAGTAAAAGGACGAGTACTTGGACGGTTCTCTCACAAAAACGGGACTCATCTTGAAGAAACATATAAAATAAATGACACCGAATTATTTAGTTTTTACAATTATAAAAAAAAGAAATAAACAGTTGCTAACTTGCGTCTTTTGCAATCGGCGGGACATGTCTCCGGACAGTTTCGTTCGCTGGACATGATCGTGGTTGACTTGGAGTCGGAGTTTCAAATAGTCCGTGCTCCAGACAAGTCCTCGGTCGACAGTCCGCCTGCAAAAGCCGCGCCCCGTTATGGGCAATAGTAATAATTTGTATCATCTAAAACCACACTATTATGGCAAAATTTACAGCAATAACAATGCAAGACATGGCTAACATGATCCCAGGCTGGAGAGAGCTGGCGTTCAAATCTCCCCTTGACATGGCTAACCTTGCAAAAATGTTCGAAGCTTTGGATAATTATGCCGAACAGAATGGCATGCAGTTTTTCCAAGTGCATCATCGTCGGTGCGACAATACTGCTATAGCAATTTTTATTTTGAAGGAATAAAGACGTTTTAGAAAGAAAAATAAATTGAATGCATTAACTACTTGTTGTTTTCGATTTTTAAATCTATTAAAAAGACAGTGACTGATGTTTACTGATGTCTAATGATATTTATTGAAAAATTAAAAGAAAAAACTACTGCCCATAACTTGCGTCTTTTGCTAGCGGCGGACATGTTCTCCGGACAGTTCAGTTCGCCCGCCTGAACGACTCAGTCGGGCAGGCTGGACATGATCGTGGTTGACTTGGAGTCGGCGTTTCAAATAGTCCCGTCTCCAGACAAGTCCTCGGTCGACACCCCGTCAGCAGCCGCGAATCGTTAGCAGTAATTTATATGAAATTTTTAACGACACTGATATTATTTTATTTGCTATTGGCTAATGCTATTTTCGGTCAAGACCATGACTCAATACAAAAAATAAATTCATCAAGAAATACAATTTATCTTGAATTATTTGGAAATGCTTCATTGTATACTATTAATTATGACAGAATTTTATTTGACTTTAAAAAAACTAAAACAACCGGAAGAATTGGTTTATGTTATATGCCAAAATCATCCAAATTTTCGGCTTTTACTGATAAATCGATTGTTTTACCATTAGAAATAAATCAATTATTTGGGAGAAAAAATGATTTTTTTGAATTAGGGTTGAGTACTACTTTTTTTTTCGTACAACATGAATATACCAGCATAATGTTATTTCCAAAAATAGGTTTTAGACATCAAAAAAGAAACGGTGGATTTTTTCATAAGGTTTCTTATGCTCCACTTATTTCAATTTTTGAAAATCCAAGTCAGGATTATGGAATATTTTTTCCGCCAATGATTGGAATCTCTATAGGATATACATTTAGAACAAGACATTAAAACCGAAATTTATTTAAATAGCAGGATAAATAATAAATATTGAAAGAAAAAATGACTTACTATTGCAATGCTTGTACTTCGTGCTTTTTTGCTTTTTTAATACATTGGCAAGCATAGCAACTCCGTGTTCTGTAAACACTAATTATATTATACTGCAAACTGCAATAATTTGAGTTTATTTGCTACATCAAACAGTCATTTTTTGTCATTTGTAGTCATTCATAGTCATTAACTTATGAACTATAAATGACTTGATGACAATTAATGGCCATTTAGAGTATAAATCTTTTATCCTGTTGTTTTTAATAAATATTTTATTTGAGTAATGGCAATGCCATTCAATTATTCAAGCCGTTCGGTCTGTTTGCCTTGGTTGCATCAATCCACTTTTTTTGCCCCATGATGGCGCTCGTTAAGTAGTTCGCGCTCGTTTGCAACGAGTGCAATTAACGACTAAACAAAAGCGCCATAAAATATTACATAGCTGATATTTGCAATAAAATTATTACCTTCGTTATGCCATGTCTGAAAAATACAAGACCGCAGATAAGGATAAGGCATATTTTGTGACATTCACCGTTATCGAATGGCTGAAAGTGCTGCATGACGATTCAACCAAGATGATCATTGTTGATTCAATAAAATATTATCAGCAGCACAGAGGTTTGATTTTATATGCATATTGCATAATGCCAAACCATGTGCATTTAATAGCGCAATCGAACGGCAAAGAAGTTTTATCGGCTGTTTTGCGGGATCTGAAAAAATATTCATCGAAAGCCATCATTAAAAAAACAGAGACTGAACATACTTGTGAAAACGAAAAAGTTTTAAATATTTTTCAAAAAGCCGGTGCAAAGCTTAAACGAATCAGCAAATACAAAGTATGGAAGGATGGTAACCACCCGGTGATTTTATACAGCAATAAATTCATATGGCAAAAGTTGGAATATATTCACAATAATCCGGTTGAATATGGTATCGTAAAAAATGCAGAAGATTATTTTTTCAGTTCAGCCGGAAATTATGCAGATATGGAAAGCGCACTGGAAGTTGTACTTTTAACAAGGGAAATGAAATCAGTAAGATGATTATATATTAACTGCACTCGTCGGGAGACGAGCGCGAACCGGAGAGAAACCAAATTTTGATTTCCTTTCTTTAATAATTTTAAAATATACATCAGTCCAGGAAATTCTTGATCTCATCAAAATATTTCGATTTGTTGGAGGAGAAAGTAGTTGCCATAGTTGCATCTTTTACTATATATGTAGAACTGATGCTGCTGCGGATCTTGGCGATTTCCTTTGCAATTTTTTCAGTGAAAATGGTTTCATCTTCTCCGGCGATAAAGAGTATCCCCGCCAGGGTTCCGCCTTTTGATTCGAGTGCATAGGTAGGCTCCATGTAATTCTTGTTAAAGCCTAATGGGAACAGGGCATCGATGTCATCAACTTCTTTGATGATTTTTTTCATATTATCAAAATTATTATAAGGTGAATCGGCAATAATTTTTGTTATTTCGGTGTGATTTGCACCAACACCAAGCGAAAGTCCTGCTCCAATACCAATTCCAAAAAGATTAACGGAACGCATTTTTGCCTGGTATTTTTTCACGTAATCAATAGCAGCTTCGATATCTTTCTGGAACTGTGCGTAAATAAAAAATTCATGGTTAATAGTAAAATCGCCGCTTTTTCCATAACCCCTGTAATCGTACATTACAACATTATAGCCAAGCGAAATAAAATTACTGGCAAGTTCAATATTGTCGGCCATATTACCATCGCCGTCATCGCTCATGATCATGACTTTTGTTGAGGCCTCGGTAGTTTTAAAGAACCATCCAAATAGAATAATGTTGTCTTCCGTTGTAATTGAAATTTCCTCGTAAGTCATTCCATAATCAGCAGGCGTAATGGAATAAGTTTTTGAAGGATTCAATGCCTGCGCAGAAAAATACGCTAAAAAAATAATCAGAATGGATAATGTTTTTTTCATATGTGTTGGTATTGGTTACAGTTTAGTGAACGTAAAAATATGAAAATATATATATGACGCAACAGAAAAATTATTAACAAAGATTTTGAAAACTGATTGTTGCAGGAGTTTGCAGAATATAACAATGGTTTATCTTATACAATACACGGGTATAAGTTGACATTCATTAATAATCCCAACGAAGTATGAATTTTGTACGAACTTACGAAATTCGCAGTTCGTAGTTTTGTAATTTTTAATACTTCGGTGGGTTAATGAAACGCAACTAAGCGAAGCGATCTCACGAACGCCGTTAAAATAAAACACCATTGTGAGTAAATTATGACAATTTATAGTATAGCCAATAATTTTTTCATCGCTTCTATATTATGCGTATTGCAAATGTCTTTTGATATTGGTGTATAAAGAAATTCGATAGTTGATTTATAATGTTCCGTGATTTTCCCCCTGACGATCTTAAGCGTACTGTTCATCATGTGATTTTCTTCTGTGAAAGGCTCGCTGATTATTCCTATTGCTGCGGGCAACCAGCGTTGCGGAAACATTTTATCGTATTTGTTTCCTGTTCTGTAATTTGAAATTTCGTTTTCGATCAGTTTCAATGCTGCTTTCAGTGCATCTGCTGAAGAAATATCAAAATGTTTTTCTTTCAGCCACCTTTTTATTGCAGGCGCATTTGGCACAAGAAGGCTGACGGTATATGGGTTCTGATTATTATAAAGCATGCACTGTTCAATGTACATGGATTGTCCCACGAAAGCTTCTTCAATACTTTCAGGACTGTATTTCTCGCCATCATCAGCAATGAGCAGACATTTGAAACGTCCGAGAACATAAAGGAATCCGTCAGAATCCAGGTAACCCATATCACCTGTATGCAGCCAGCCATTTTTAATAGTATCGGCAGTTGCCTCAGGATTTTTCCAGTAGCCGGCCATTACATTTTCGCCCTGCACAATAATCTCGCCTTTTTCCCCGGTGGGAAGTTCTTTTCCTTTTTCGTCGCAAATTTTAAGTTTCAGATTTGAAACAAGATATCCGGAGGAACCGAACTTATGTTTTCTCTCAGAATTTGATGAAATGACCGGCGCGGCTTCGGTGAGCCCATATCCCTGGAACACAGGAATGCCAATAGCGCAGAAAAATTTTTGCAGTTCAACATCAAGTAAAGCGCCCCCGCCAATGAAAAAACGAAGGCGTCCTCCGAAATTTTGTCTGATCTTTTTAAAAATAACTGCATCAAAAATTTTAAGCAATGGTTTTTTGAAAACACGCAGTCCCCTGCCTTTTTCATAGCTACTCATGCCATTATAGCTGTATGCTGTTTTCATAGCAGCCCTGAATAATTTTTCAGTAAATTTTCCTTTGGCAGCAATACCAGCTTCGATGTTTTTTCTGAAGTTTTTAGCGAGCGCCGGAACGCTAAGAAGGAAATACGGTTTTACTTCTTTAATATTTACCGGAATATTTTTCAGCGTTTCCATAAGTGTCGCACCTGACTGTACGGAAGCAATCGAGGCTCCGGCTTTCATAATGGCATATATTCCCACGGAATGAGCAAAAGCATGATCCCATGGTAATATGAGAAGTGTGGTGTAATATTCAGGAACATCCATCAGGCTTAGCGACTGTTCGGCGTTAGCGGTATAATTACGGTGCGTGAGCATTATGCCTTTGGGTTCAGCAGTAGTACCTGATGTGTAGCAGATGTTGGCAAGATCATCAGGTTTTACCGACAGCCATATTTCATCAAAAGATTTTTTATTTGTTTTTAAAAATTCTTCGCCGGCTTTTATTATTTCGCCGGAAAAAATTTCATTGACTTCATAATTTTCCTGAATATCCAAAATGATATTTTTTTCAAGTGAGGGCAATAATTTTTTAAGCGGCCTGAGTTTTTTTAGTTGTGATCCGGAAGAAATTATAAAACGTGCTTCGGAATGTTTTAAGCGGAATTCAAGTTCCGATGGTTCATTTAATTTCACTGAAAGCGGAACATTGGCAGCGCCTGAGTATAATATGGCAAGTTCAGCAATGACCCAGTCGTTGCGGCCTTCAGAAATCAATGCAATGCGATCGCCTTTTTTTATTCCTGCTTGAATAAGACCCGCTGCAAATTGAATCACTTTAGTGTGAACGTCTTCATATGACATTGGCTGAAAACACCCGTCGCTTTTTTCGAGCAGGTAAGCGTTATTGCCAAATTTTTTTACACTTTATTCGAATAAATTTGTTATTGCCTGCATAATTCGGGAACATAAAATTATTAATTAACCTGAAAAAATAGCAAAAAGATAAATTTATATTTGTTTCGTACCTATGGCACTTAATATGTTTTGTTAGTTGTAGTTTTACCAAGATTATATCCCGATAGGGACAAGATATTGGTAATAAACATTAAAAAAAAATTAAGCCCCGTCAGGTGGCGATATATTTGTGTTATTTTATTTTAAGTGTATTCAGGTACTGATGATAGAGCTGTGCATTACGTGCATGTTCAGCACCGGTTTTAGCAAATGAATGATATCCTGATCCATCGGCCTTGGCACAGAAATATAAGTAATCATGCTGTTCATAATTAAGAACTTTGTCTATAATGCGTGAGTCAGGCAGGCAGATAGGACCCGGGGGCAACCCTTTATACATGTATGTATTGTATGGAGAATCCGTTTGCAAATGCTTTTTCAGGACTCGCTTTAATGTAAAATCGCCGACTGCAAATTTAACTGTGGGATCGGCCTCCAGTTTCATATCTTTATTCAGGCGGTTAATATATACGCCGGCTATGGTAGGCATTTCATCATATTTCCGGCTTTCTTCCTGTATGATGGATGCAAGAATTTCAACCTGTACCGGTGTAAGACCAGCGGACTCAGCTTTGGTTTTTCTCTCGTCAGTCCAGAAATTATCAAATTCTTTTTTCATTTTTCCGAACAGTTGTTTTGCCGAAGTGTTCCAGTAAAATTCATAAGTATTGGGAATAAATACTGAAACAGCATTGTCGGGTGTAAAGCCTGAACTGTCGAGATATAACGAATCACTTAACACATCAACGATAGAAGAAGAGTCTGTTTCAAGCTGAGATGCAATTTTTCCTGCCAGCTGATATTTTGTACGCACATTATTAAAAACAAGATTGACAGGTTCCTGTCGTCCTGATTTCAGCATATTGATCAGTTCGTTGTTGCTCATGCCATCCTTGATCAGGTATTTGCCGGGTTTTACATGGGTTTTAAAATCTTTATAGTCGGCAAGCCATTCGAATGAAACACTGTCGGAAATAATTTTCTTTTCATTGAAAATGCTCATTACATCACTGAATGTGGAACCGGTTTTTATATATAAGTAAATACTTTCTTTTCCATTGAGACTGATATTGGGTTTATACAAAATCGTGTAAGCTTTGTAAGCAGTATAAGCGCCGGCACAAATAAAAAGTATTCCTGCAATTAGTATGATTTTGAATAGGACAGATCGTTTTCCTTTTTTTGCCATCCGGAAAATTTTTACTTGTTTATCAGTTGCAAAAGGTATTCATCGATCCATGAATTTTTGGAATGCTGCCAGTCTTTTTTCAGCCCGATGATTTCGAATCCGGCTTTTTTGAAGAGTTTCATGCTTGAAACATTATCGGCGGTAATATTGCTGTAAAGCTGGTGAAGATGCAAAGTATTGAAAGCATAATCAATAATCATTTCCAGGGCTTCAGTGGCATAACCTTTGTCACGGTGTTCGTCGCTGATGAGTATTCCAACACCTGCCCTCAGATTGGCCGGGTCAAAGTCGAACAGGTCAATGCAGCCGATAACATGATTGTTTATATTATTTAAAATCATCAGGCGCAACTGTTTTGCGCTGTATATATCCTGGTGTGCATTCAGAATATATTCTTCAAGCACATGCCGTGAAAAAGGTGTGACCGTATTGCTTAAATGCCAGATGCGCGTATCGTTTTCCCATTTGTACAAAAGGTCCACATCGCTGGGCTCCGGTGCGCGAAAAGAAAGGTTTTTGCCAATCATATATAAAATAGTTTAAAGTTCAGGGTTCAAAGTTGATAAGTAGACAAATTGACAAGTTCGTTTGTTCTTAATTCGATTATTCGACTGTTCGATTGTTTCAACTTTTCCTTTGGTGTCAAGATTTTTAATTTTATAAATGGATTTCGCCTTTATATACGCATACAGCTGGTCCTTCAAGCCAGATATCAGAATAAAATGAAGTACCCGATTTTGTAAAATAAACTTTTAAATCTCCGCCGGTAGTTCTTAATGAACAGGAATTTTCTTTTAACAAATTCAGTTCATTGGCTGCAATAGCAGTAGCAGTAACGCCTGTACCGCATGATAATGTTTCATCTTCTACTCCGCGTTCATAAGTTCTTACAAAAATACAATCTCCCATAAACTCAGCAAAGTCAATATTGATGCCTTTGTCGTTAAATTCTTTGCTGTATCTTATTTTGCGTCCTTCTGATAAAACGTCAATGTCCTTTACTTTTTCTGTGAACACTACATAGTGAGGCGAACCGGTATCAATGATGAAATGATTTTTTTCTCTTTTGAAATTTTTAACATCATGTATCT